>CAJOER010000024.1:0-10092 GCA_905233805.1 uncultured Eubacterium sp.
TTTTCCTCCTCGGGGGAAACGTCCTCCCTGTATTCGTGTACGTAACGCGCCGTCTGCTGGAAGGGTACGGAAAGGAATTCCCTCTTGCTTCCCTTTGAAATATTGAGCGCAGGATAAATCACGCCTGCAACGCCTATCTGGAAAATGAGTACGGCGCAGACTATCGCCGAGCCGATTTTAAAAGCGCGTTTTTTATCTTTGATATTTACAAGCGCGGCAACGATGAGAACGAGCACCATAATATAGATGCTGTTATTCCTCGTAAGGATAAAGAGGAATACCGCCGCGAAGTATGAAATGAGCTTCAAGCGCGTAATGTTCTCCGCCGTCAGTAGTTCGTATGTGAGAATGATTACAAGAACGAAGAATGCGCAGAAAAACGTATCCTTGACTATCGTCATTGTATAAATCGGAAACAGCGGATTAAGCGCCAAAAACGCAGAAGAAAGCATAATAACTCTCTGCCTTGCGCCGTGTTTTTTCATAACGGCTACGGCATAAGCGAGGCAGAGCGCAAGAACGAGCGCCTGAACAAGGCAAAGCGCCTCGAACGCCAGAGCCTGAGAGCCGATTAGCTTCCCGAATTTTATCGTAATGTTAAGCACCTCGGTATAAAACACCGGGTGATGAGTATTTACAAGAAATGAATCGTCGGTTAAAACTATCGCTCTCGCGGACCACGCGTTGACATACTTCCCTACAACCTGCGCCACCTCGTCCTTTGCGTCGGGGGTAAAGCAGCCGGGATAGAGAAGAAGCATATAGGGCGACCAGAAAATGAGAAACAGCGCCGTATACCACAGCATTTCCTTTTTCATTGAAAACGGCTTGCTGAGGTAATACTTCGAAGTCATTGAAAAACGGTAATTTGAAACTATTGCAAACAGCGCGTATATAATAAACGCCCAGCCGATAACCTTGATAAAAGTCAGGAGCACGGCGCCCTCGCTGCCGAGGAAATAGTTCCAGTTGCTCTTTCTGCTGTAACTCTTACAGAGAATCAGCATAAACGGGATAATGCCCGAAATGATTGCCGCTGCAAACTTTTCAGGTTTGCTTCCCTTATACTTCGGAGCCTTTGAAAAAAGAAAATAAAACACAGCTATAAAAAGCACTGAAAACACGTCAATGCCCTTTACCGCGTGTCTTACATGAAAATACAGCCTGCCGAATATCCACTTTGAAATAAGTATATCCTTATACTTTTCGGGAAGGGCGTATTTTGCACTGTTCACATACAGCGCCAGCGATGAAACCGACGCCATAATAAGCCATACTATCTTCTGAAAGTACGGCTTCGTCTTTTCATAATACGGCTCAATCGCCCTGAAAATCCTGCTCTTCATCTGAATCGGGGGTTTTAACCTTTCTGAATACTATAAGCTTTGAGAATACGTAGTTGAGTACTACGATAATTACCGAAACCGCAATTTTTGAATAAATACCGTTGGTTAAAAGAACGCCTATCTTTTCAAGATTGAAGGTGTGCACAAGGTTGAAAAACGGCTTGTCAAATCCGACTTTTGCAAGAAGCGGCACGCCTACAAGTTCAATCGCGCCCGTAATGCCTCTTGACGCGGCGAAGGAGATAAACTCCCTGATAACGAGCTTCGGCTCAAAGCTTTTCGACTTGAAAACTCTCAGTTTATTCGTGAAGAACGCGAATACCATGGCGAGAGTCCAACTCAGCGTATTTGAAAGAATAATACCGAGATGAAGGTATTTTTCAAACACGGCATAAGAGCCCCAGCTGATTATAGTAGCCAGAACGCCGTAGAACACATATACAATTATCTCATAAAGCTTATCGGGTATCTTTTTTCTCATATTACATACCGGGAGGGCGTGTGCCCTCCCGCCTTCATTTTTTATTATTCTTCCGCTGTTCCTCTTCTCTCGGCAAGAGCCTTTGAGATTTCAGTCTTCTTTTCGCCTACGATGTCATACTTGAACATCGGGATAGTTGAAAGAAGAGCAAGGATACCGGGAACTGCGGTATATGCGAAGAATATCCAGTCCTTAGTCGATGACGAGAAGCCCTGGGCAGAGCCTGCCGTAATCGCTTTAAGTTCGTCGGAATAGCCCGAAATGCCTACGAATACAAGGCCGAGAGCTACGCCGAGCGCAAGACATACTTTAATAGTAAGAGTAAGGATTGAGTAAGCGGTACCTTCCATTCTCTTACCGGTTTCATATTCATAGTAGTCAACGCAGTCAGCAGTCATAATCATCGGCATAAGAGTTACTGCACCGAACTGTAAGCCGATAAGGAAGAGCGACGCGAAGAAGAGGATTGTAAGAACAGCGTTACCGCCCTTGAACCAATCCTCGCTCGAGGTGCACGCCTTGAACCAGAAGTGGCCTACGATGAACGAGAGAACGGATACAACAAAGCCGTAAATCGACATAATGAGGTAAACCTTCTTCTCGTTGAGTTTTTTAATAAGTACGGGGCAGATAGCCATACTAATCATAGAGCCGATAGCGGTTACGATACCGAGAACGGCAACAAGGTTCTGAGAGCCTAAAAGCGCGTTGGCAGCCTGAACCTGAATACCCATAGCCATCTGACGGCCGAAGCCGAGGAAGTAGGATACGATAACAAGCATTAAGGGCTTATTCTCTTTAAGCGCTTTGAACATATCCTTCATACCGATTTTTTCGTTTGATTCGGTAACAACTCTTTCCTTATTGATAAGCGGGATAAGAGCGAAGAGCGCGCAGCCGAGAACTGCCGTTAAAATTGCTACGAATAAATATTCAAGGCCAATCATCGGGGTATCGGTTTCACCCTTCTTGATTATAACCTTGGAGCCTTCGGGCACGATTAAACAAACGATGGGTACGATAACTACGCAGGCAGAAAATCCTATCTGCTTTGCAGTATTTGAAATGGATACAACGTTAGTTCTTTCGGTCGGGTTCGGGGTGAGAGCCGCGGCAATACCCTGAGAGGGTACGTCGCCCATAGTCATGGCGATTGACCAGATAAGATAGGTAACGAAAATCCATACGTAGGTTACCATTCTGTTATTCTTAAAGGGAACATCGATAAATACGACGGCGCTCATAACAAGAAGAGGTATGATTGAATATGTAATCATTCCCTTGAACTTGCCGAGCTTGCTCTTTGAACGGTCTACCATACCGCCGACAATCGGGTCGGCAACCGCGGAGATAATCTTAGCTACGAGGATAAGAATACCTACAACGGCAATATCAACGCCGAGTATGGAACCGTCAAATTCAGCCTGGTAGGAGTTGAGAAGTCCTACGATTGCCTGGAAGCCGAAAAGACCGAGCGAATAAGCGATAATTTCTTTTACACTCAGGTACTTCTGCTTCGTGATGTCATTTACATTTTCCATAAACTTTCTCCTTTTTATATTAAGACGATACCGCCTTTAGTTTACTCTTCAAATACGTCTTTGAACAAATCAACGTTTGCGATTTTCATATCCGCGCTGAAAAACTTTGAACCGATTACGGGCATAAAGCGCTCAAACGTCCACATAGCGTTTGCGTCAAAGCCCCTTACCTGCATCGGGTACTTATACTCGATACCGCGCATAATCATACGCACCATCTTATCGCAGTCGGTTGAAATCATATTCATAATTTTATCGCTCTTGTCGCTCTCCTCTTTACCCTGATTGCGGAAGATATCCGTCTTGGTAAAGCCCGGGCAGACGAGCGAAACGTAGATTTTATCGGAAAACTCAACTCTGAGCGCCTCGGTAAGGCCTTTGAGCGCCGCCTTTGACGCGGAATACATAGAGGTTCCCGCAAGAGTCATAAGCGCCGCCGAGGAATCTATATTGATTATCGCGGGCGAGTCGGATTCAAGCAGCATGGGAAGAAAAGTCTTTACCGAATATACGCAGGAATAGAAGTTGATATCCATAGTCTTGAATATCTCGTCGTACGTATACTTGTCAAACCTCTTGAACTTCGGGAGGATTCCCGCGTTGTTTACGAGGATATCGACTTTAATACCCGCCTCTTTCAAATCCTTTTCAAACTCTTCCCAGTTCTCTTTAACCGAAACGTCGAATAACCTGTATGAGAACTGGTCCTTATATTCATCACCGAGCTCTTCGACGAATTTAATCATCTTCGGCTCGCTTCTTGCAACGCCTATTACCTTACAGCCGTGCTTTTTAATAAGGGTTGCGGCGATTCCCGCACCCATGCCTCCTGACGCGCCTGTTACTATTGCCGTTTTACCGTCAAGCCAGCATTTTGCCATGATATTACCTCCGGAATAAATTTGTATTTAAATGATTATACTATATTCTTAATATTTTTACAATATATTTTTACTCTTGTTTACAACAATTTAATATAGAAAACTTATATTTATACAACTTTATGAATTTTTATAAATAAATAATCGCAAAAACCTTGACATTTAAAGAATTATGTGTTATGAATACTTTAACAAATTGTAGTTTACGGGAGGGCGGATTATGGATAAGAGAATAGTCAGAACGCGTCTTGCGGTTTTTAACGCGGTTTTTGACCTTGCTACAGAGAAAGACCTCGATAAAATTACGGTTGTCGAGCTTTGCGACAAGGCAGGCATAAACAAAAGTACTTTCTATCTTCATTACAAAAGCATTAACGACTGTTTCCAGAAATGCTTTGACCTTTTCACGGAAAAGGTTCTTGAATACGGTAAGGATATAGATTATACTCAAATGTCCGATGCTCCTGAGGAGACGATTAAAAGAATCCTTGATGCTACCGAAGAAAACCTTGTATACGTTAAAAGGTTTAAGGATACGGTAATCTACGACGCGGCGATTAAAACGCTTAAAATGAAGTTCGTGGACGTTATCTGCAAAAACAACAATATCAATCTTAAAGACAATTACCACGAGGTTGCAAAGGTTGCTTTCCTTGTCGGCGGCTGCGCTGATTTGATTATGATGCTCACCCCCGACTTCAACCGTCAGGAAATTGAAAAAATTATGGTTGATACGATTAAAAGGAAATAATAAAACGGCTCGCCGAGCCGTTTTTTATTTTGCCTATATATCGTAATCATCGTTGAATTTTGCCCTGCGGGCTATCTCTTCAATATCAAATGACGGCTTACGCAATAAATTCTTTTTATTCTTGTTATTCTTATATTCTTGTTTGTTGTCCCTGGTCTGCCCGCCGTTTGTCCCGCGCGTGCCGTTCGTTTGCCCCTCATCGATTTCGCGTGCCTGATAAACGCCGTAGTTAAGGCATTTTATGAGGGTATAGCTGTTTGTCCCTTGCGATAATATTTCGCCCGTGTCGTTCAGCTTTTTAAGCGCGTTTCTGACCTGCTTTACGGTGAGTCCCGTCTCTTCGGCAAGGCGGTTTACCGAGGTTATCAGCTCGCCGCGTTTTATTTCTCTGCCCTGCCAGCGCGCGTCCTCGTGATTCGCCGTAATCAGAAGATGAAAATAGAGTACCTTGACGGGAATATTTGTGTACCATTCCCAGTTTGTTATTTTTCTGTGAAGTTTAATCCAGCCGGTGTTCATAATAAGTCCTCCCACTAATAGGGAAAACAAGGGCGTTTTATTCATAATTAATGCATAATCGTACAGTAAAACACGCAAAAAAACTTTTTTTGCCCGAAATATTCACATTTTATGCATACGCGGATAAAAAGTGAATAAATAAATCCCGCGGATTCGATGTCCGCGGGATTTTTCTTTTTTTACATAATAGCTACGTCTGCTATGGGTTTATTTCTTTATAAACTCTCGGCGTGGTTATGCACCTCTATGGAAAGCTTACTTTGCAAGATATAAGCCGGAGGTGTCGATATTTGTATTATCAACATACCAGCCGCTGTCAATCTTTACAACGTAAACCTTCTGGGTTGCAACCGTCTTGCCGTTCTGGTCCTTAACCTCAACCGTCGCCTCGGCAACGTTGCTGATTAATTCGGAGCAGTCAAGCTTTGCAAAAGCCTCGGTCATATTCTTCTTGGCCTCGTCGTCGGTAAGTCCCGATTCCGAAAGCTCGTTAGCGTCAAGAGTTGCAACGTCGGTAATTCTTGCAGCGTATTCCTGAATATACGCAACGCTCTCGTCGTGGTTGAGTTCCTTGCACTCGGTAACCTCGGCAGTGAGCTTATAATCCTTGCCGAAGAGTTCGGCATATTTTCCGTCAAACGCTTCCTTTACAACGGTTTTTCCGTCGTCGGCAAGAGTTTCCTCAGCGCCAGTCAGGCTTTCGCCGTAGGTGTCAACGTTTGCCTCAAGCGCGCCGAACATATACTCGGTATCAAGATAATCGTCACCGTAAACGCCGTGTCTGATTTCCTTAAGCTTTGAAAAATAGCTGTTGAAAAACGTGTCGTAATCGTCCCAGCCGATATTCTTAACGAGGTCTACATAGTAATCGTACATAGTGTTATATACCTTGTCGATTGCCTCCTGCTCCTCGGCGGAGCCCGTGCCTACGAAATCTGCCTGCTTAACGTCCTCGCCGTCGTTGACGTAGGGCGCCATATAAGCGTTGACAATAAAGTTACCGTATTTCTGATTCTTGGATACGAGAGTATTTTTATAAGCGTTGTAGCCGTCGCCCGTCTGGACGATAGTATCAACGTACTGGCGTGCTACCTTATCGGGCTTGAAGCCCGTATATCTCGTGGTAAATGCAAAGATTGTCATAGCGGTAAGAACAACTGCAAGAATTACGCCGACAATAACTGCATATAAGCCTGCTCTGAAGCCTTTTTTCTTTTCAGCCATTTCTACCCCTCCTTACTCTGCAATATTATCGTCGGTCATCTCTTTTTCGGTTTCTTCAACGGAATTGATGACCTCGGTTGCCGTATCCGTATCTTCAACCTCGCCCGCTGCGGCGCCTCTGCGCTCGGCAAGAGCTGCGGTAATTCTTTCCTTCTTCTCGCCTACCATATCATAGAAGAGAATCGGAACGAACTGTAAGATAACGAATACAGCGGGGATAATCGTATAAATTGCGAGGAACTTATTGAGAGTTGCGTCGCTCTGGGTTGCATAGGCAACGTTTGCGCTCTTTGAGAACTGATAGCCCGACCAGGTATAGACGAGGAACGGAGCAAAGCCCTTGGTGCACGCGGACGCAATTTTTGAAATAAGTCCGTAGCCCGCATAGGCAAGTCCCTCCTGCCGCTTACCCGATTTATATTCCATTTCGTCAACGCAGTCCGCAATCATGATATTCGGCGTTACGTTAGTATTACCGTGCTGAATACCGCAGAAGAAGTTGAGGATAAGGAACGGAACGATAAGCGAGTGGTTAAAGCCGATTCCGCGCGATACGAAGTAAAGAATCGCAAGAGCGGAAGCGCCGTAACAGCAGAAGAGAATGTAAGTTTTCTTCGTTGAGAACTTTTTAAGTACAAAGTTTACAAGAAGAGTACCTACCGCGGTACCGATACCCATCGGGAGCATAAGCGCGAGCTTTAAGCCCTTTGAACCGAGAAGATAAACCGCGATATAAAGCGATACGGTTCCGTAAACGCCGCGTCCGAAGCCCGTGAACTTCGTAAGCGAAACCATAAGTAAGTTCTTGTTTGTGAACACTACCTTGATTGACTCTAAAAGAGAAACCTTTTCGGTTGTATAGGGAACGCGCTCCTCGTTATTTGCGAAGAATATCATAACGAAGATAATCATACCGAGCGCGCAGACAGCGGTCGAGATAATAAGGTCAATACCCTGTCCCTCGGCGTCTTTATACTGCTGCTGTCCCATAATCGCCTTCATAATAAGCGGTACCACGATAATAACTACCTGACCGCCCGACTGACCTACGCTGCGCAGGAACGAGGCGATTGAAATTGCGCTTGAACGCTCGCTCGGATTCGGTGAGCAAAGAGCGCCGAAGCAGTTCGCCGGCGACTCAACCGCGCACGAAACAGCGGTGTAAAGCGCATAAATTACGAACATCCATACCGTCGCTACCGTAAAGGAGCTTGTGTTCGGCGCGATAAATACAAGCATTGAAATTATCGCAAGCGGAATTGCGCCGAAGCCGACCCACGGCTTAACCTTACCGAGGGAGGTTCTCGTACGGTCAACGAGGATACCGATAATAAGCTCGCACACGGCGCCTACTGCGCCCGCAACGCCGAATACCGACGATACAATCGCGGCAAGCTTTGCAGGGTCGAAGCCCTGGCCTTTAAAAGCGAAGTCAGCGAAGAAGGTCATCGTATAGTCCGGCATCCAGCCCGTAAGAAGAGCTACGCCGAAAAGGCCTATACCGAAGGTGACTATCTCTGATGGCTTCATATACTTCTTTTCCGCAGGAGCAGCGCTGACGCTTGCAGATGCGGACTTTTTCTTTGCCATAAAGAAAACCCCTTTTCTAATAAATTCAATTTATTATACCAAAAAATGTTAATATATACAATAGTATTTTTCCCTGGAAACTCTTGTTACAACGAGCAAGACTTTCGGGAAGGGTGCAGAATTCCGTTTTCTTGCGAGCGGGAGCTGTACAAAGGTACCGCCCCCGAGCAAAAAACGGAAAACGCCAAAAATCCCGCGGATTCGATGTCCGCGGGATTTTTATTTTTCACATAATAGCTGCGCCGCACAAGGCAACTGCATTTTTTATAACTACGGCGTGGTTATGCGCCCTTAGCGGAAGTCTACTTAATTATAACTCCCATTGTATTCGGTGCCATACCTGCCGCGTTTGCTTCGTCCGTGTCAATATGCATAGCAAGGGCATACTTTTCGGATACTCTTACTACTACGTCGCCGAAGGTGAGATTTCTCTTGTTCGCCGTCGGGATTTCAACGGATACGATTTCGCCGTTTTCAAGGCCGAGGTTCGCTGCGTCCTCGGGAGTTGCGTGGATATGACGCTGAGCGGCGATTACGCCGTGGTCTATTTCAACCTCTCCGCAGGGACCTACGATTTTGCAGGCGCCTGTTCCTGCAAGGTCGCCCGACTCTCTTACGGGAGCGGTAACGCCGATTGAACGCGCATCGGTGAGCGAAAGCTCAACCTGAGTTTCGGGACGTACGGGGCCGAGAATTGAAACCGCGGGGAATTCCCCCTTAGAGCCGATTACTCTTACTCTCTCTTCGCAGGCGAACTGACCGGGCTGTGAGAGCCATTTTTTACAGGTAAGCTCGTATCCCTTGCCGAAAAGAGTTTCAAGGTCCGATTGAGAAACGTGAACGTGACGTGCCGAAATTTCTACTAATACCTCTTTTGCCATTTTTATTTCCTCCGTAAATGAATTATTTAATTACCGCAAATATTTTAATACAAATTGAATTGTATTTCAACACTTAATTTGTTATAATTAGAATATATTTTTTCGGGAGGGCGGAAATATGACGCTTGACGAGCTTGAAATTCAGTGTAAGGAATGTAAAAAATGCGCGCTCTGCGAGGGCAGGACCAACCTCGTTTTCGGCACGGGTAAAAAGGACGCAGATATTATGCTTATCGGCGAGGGACCGGGCGAGCAGGAGGATTTACAGGGCGAGCCCTTCGTCGGAAGAAGCGGCAAGCTCCTTGATAAATTTCTTGAAAGCATTGACCTTTCAAGGGATAAAAACGTGTATATTGCCAATATGGTAAAATGCCGGCCGCCTCACAACCGCGACCCGAAGCCCGAGGAGCAGGACGTGTGCATTAACTGGCTGCGCGAGCAGTTTAAGATAATAAGGCCGAAAATCATTATCTGCGTAGGAAGAATCTCGGCGCAGAAGCTCATCTCCCCCTATTTCAGGGTTACGAAGGAGCACGGGGAGTTCATAGAAAAAAACGGCGTGCTTATGATGGGAACGTACCACCCCGCCGCGATACTCAGAAACCCGAACAACAAGGAGCTCGCGTATCAGGACTGGCTTAAGGTCAGGGATAAAATCGAAGAAATGGGAATTGTGATATAAATGTCAGATAAGCGTTTACACTATATAGATATTGCCAAGGGCTTTGCGATGATATTTGTAATAACAGGTCATTGTATAGCCGCTCCCGAATGGCTGAGAATGTGGGTATATACTTTTCATATGCCGTTATTCTTTGCGCTTTCTGGCGTTACTTTCTCTACAGCGCGATATGCCTCTTTCAAGGAATTTTTTATAA
>CAJOER010000024.1:10124-14347 GCA_905233805.1 uncultured Eubacterium sp.
CATATTTTAATAAGCTTATCGGAATATTCCTTTCATACAGATTACACGATTATTATTTCGGGATGTGGTTTATTACCTGTCTTTATATCTCTGAACTGATTTTGTTTTTATTGATAAAAACAACTGAAAAAAGCGAAAAATATAAAACGCCGTTAATTATATTAATGATAATTGTATTTTCCGTTTCGGGAAAGCTGATTACAAATTATGTTAAAGGTTTTTACTGGAGCATTGACCTTGTTCCGTTTGCAATATCATTTATTCTGACGGGTTACCTTTTAAAGCTTCACGGCGAAAGATTAAAAGAGTTTTTAATGAAACCGTATTTAGCTTTCATCTCCTTTGCACTTACGGTTGCTTTTACCGTATTATGCAGTATTACGCATAATAAACCCTATGACCTGTACTCATCGGATATAGGAAACTATTTTCTTTATATGGCAGGGGCAATTATCGGAACAATGTTCGTTATTTCTCTTTCAATGATAATAAAAAAGAACCGACCCCTTGAGTACATAGGTAAAAACACTTTAGTCTTTTATGCGTTCCAGAATTTTATTGTAATACCGATGTTTGATTATATATTGCCCGTTATTTACAGACTTGCGGGAATAAGCACGTTACCGCATATCAATTATTTATCCTTCTTAATTACTCTTTCGGGTTCAATTGTTATTCTTTCGATAATATCCGAATTATTCAACCGTTTCTTTCCTTTTGCAGTGGGAAAGAAAAAACAAAAGTAAAGGTATAGATTATTATGACTATTCAGCAGTTAAAATATGTAATTGAAGTAGCCGAAACCGGCTCGATAACCGAGGCGTCGCGAAAGCTTTTTATTTCCCAGCCCTCGTTATCCGAGGCGATTAAGGAAATTGAAAACGAAATACATAAGCAGATTTTCAAGCGCTCCCGCTCCGGCATTTCGCTGACCGCCGACGGCGTTGAATTCCTCGCATATGCAAGGCAGGCGGTGTCGCAGATGGATATAATCGAGGATAAATATATCAATAACGTCCCCGATAAGCTGCATTTTGCCGTTGCTACCCAGCACTATATGTTCAGCACTAACGCGATGGTTGATTTGATAAACGAGCTTGACGTTGAAAGGTATGAAATCCTCTTTCACGAAGCGCAGACTCACCGCGTTATCGAAAACGTAAAAAGCCGTTTCTGCGACCTCGGAATCCTTTATAAATGCAAGGGAAACAAGACGGTTCTTGAAAAGGAATTAAAGCATAACAAACTCAAATTTACCGAGCTTTTTACTACTAATCCCTGCGTTTTCATACGCGACGACCATCCGCTTTCAAAGAAGAAAAAAATCACCTTCAAAGACCTTGAAAAGTATCCGAGGATTAATTATAATCAGGGCGTTTACGAGTCGGCATATTACAGCGAGGAGCCGTACTATCAGCTCAAAAGCGACAAGATTATCAAGGTTGGCGACCGCGCCGCGGCAATAAATATGATGCTCGGCATTGACGCGTACACAATTTCGACGGGAATTATGCCCCGCTGGCTCCACAACGGGAACATAATTTCAATCCCTCTCGAGTGTGACGAGTATATGAAAATCGGATACATTATCAGAAGCGACGAGCAGCTCTCGGAGCTTGGCAAAAAATTTGTTGACAAAATATTACAATACACTGACGAGAACGTGTGTTACTGATAAAAAAACAAAATGTAGGGGACGGAAATTTCGCCGTCCCCTACTTTTTGTATTGCCGAATTTTTCTATTACAAAAATTTCCGTTTGTAATGATAAATACGAATTACAAATTGTTGCAAGAGCTTACAAAACTGTAATGTATTTCTTGGAATTTCGCTTTACGAAGAAAATAAGAACGAAAAATAAACTATTATATCATAAGGAGTAAAGCTTATGTGTAATTCCACAGTGCACGATTCTGACACCAATTCTCAGGACAGCCAATCATCGAGTCAGTCCAACAACGGCGGCACTGCAGTATGAACCCGGTCAAATGAAACCGAATCCGATTCCGACTCCGGTTCGGAAGAAGGCGACAGCGAATCTTCGGATGACGGAAATATTCCTGCGCCTGCTCCTGCACCGCAAGGCGGCAAATCGCCTCGTAAACAGGCGCTTGAAGCTCAGCTTGTTAACGGACATCAGATTGATAATTCCCAGCTGCCCGACGTTGCGATGAACAATGATTCTCCCGACTCAAACGGCTGGGACACTGCGGCTGACGTTTTTGACACCCTCGGCGACCTTTCAAACGCCACGAGCGAGGTTGTTGATAACTTTGACGTCGGAATAAAGGATAAGAACACAAGGGAAAACACAGCCTCCGGCGCCAACCTCGGAATCAGCGCTATGGGCCTTGCCTCTTCCGTTGCAGGTATTGTCAGCAATTCAAAAAAATACAACGCCTATAAAAATAAGGATAAAAAAGAGGCTGCAAAAAGAAGAATCTGGGCTAACAGCGTAGACCTTGTAGGCAACGCAATCAGCGGCGCAAGCGGTCTTTCGAATTTCGGCTATTTCGCAGGCGCGGAAAAAGCGACGGTAGAAGGCTCCAAGGCGCAGAGGGACTCGCGAATAATGGATATGACCTCGTGCGTTCTCGGAATGACCTCAAGCGTTTTTAAGATTGCCGGCAATATCACTAATTATGTTTCAGGCAAGTATGAAAAAAAGGCGCACTCCACTATTGCCAATTCAGCCTCAAAATTCGCCAATCCTAACGATGTCGCGGAACTTCGTCAAGCCAACACAGATATAGATGCATTAAGCGGCGGCGCTTCCGCTAACAGACGTCTCAGTGCTGCTGAAAAAACTCAGCTTAAAGCTGCCAGAGATAAAAGGCGTAATATTAAAGCAAGAAGATTTGCGATGCAGCAGGCTGCGGATTTACATAAGATTAAAAGCAAACACTATAAAACAAACGAAGTGGGTTATCTTTTGGAAGGCGCGAGTAACATTGGCGATATACTTAAAAATGTCGGAAAGTTCACCTTTGCCGATAAGGCTGTAAGTAACTGGTTCGGTGTTGGCGGAGGTTTGGTATCAACACTTGTCAAGGCAGGTAAAACCTGGCATTCTACTTATCAGAAGTCTGCTAAAGCAAAAGAAGGAGAAAAAGCTTTTGCTGACGCAAAAAAGAATATTGTTAAAAAATATATTGATGACGAAGTAGATGATGTTAAAGCTGAGGCTGCCGGCTGGAATACCAATGCGGTTGAAGACGCAAATCTTGCAAACAACAACGCTGCCGATGTTGAAAACAATGACAAGAATCTGTCTGATAAAGAAGCAAAAAGACTTGTTTTAATGAAACTCGGCTTTCATGTCAAAAAGAATTCAGAAGTTGATAGCATTTCTAACGATGAACTTTTCAAAAGAATCACTGAAAAGCGCGCAAATCAGATTATGCATACTGATAAAAATACAAAAGATCAAATGCTTTTAGCTATGGGATTCCAGCAGGATAAACTCAGTTCTGTTTCATTTGATGACATTTACAAGGTTCTCAGCGGTGAAACTGTATAACAAAAAGGTACCCTCGCGGTGCCTTTTTTTATTATATAATCAACCCTTGCATTGCCATAGGTTTTTCCTATGTTTAAATATTAATTATAAGTGTTACCACTTTTTCTTACAGTGTGCTATTATATAGCGCGAGGTGAGAAAAATGATACCGACTTCGGTAATTTTCAGTTTAATATTTTACGCGTTTGTAAGCTCTATTACGCCCGGTCCGGGTAACGTGCTCGCGCTCAATACGGTAAGCAATTACGGCATTGAAAAGGGCAAAAAGCTCTTCCTCGGGATTTTCACGGGTAACTTCCTCGTGCAGGGCTCGTGCGCGTTTATCGTATCGGCGCTCGCGGCGCTTCTCCCCAAGGCTATGGGCATTATGAAGTACGTCGGCGCGGCTTACGTAATATTCCTTGCAATTCAGATGGTATTTAAAAAGAAGCCCGATATGGAAAATGAAAAGCCCGCTTCGTTCTGGAAGGGACTCACGCTCCAGCTCGTTAACGCAAAGATTTATATTTTCGGCGTTACGGCACTCACGGGATTTATCACCGAGTACACGAAAAATATCGTTGAGCTTTTAATTGCAGAGGTGTTAATCGCCGCTATCGGCTCGCTTTGTACGACGGCATGGATTTTCCTCGGCAATATTCTCAAAAGCTTTTATCAGAAGCATTTCAGAGCCGTAAACATCGTTATGTCGCTCACGCTCGGC
>CAJOER010000024.1:14415-19018 GCA_905233805.1 uncultured Eubacterium sp.
GAGTCTCGTAATCCGCTCCAAAAAAATATGGGAGTACCTTTAGGTGCTCCCGTGTTTTTTTAGTTACGAGACGAGAACAGGGCAATCACGAAGTGATAGAAACAGTCCGGGGGACTGTTTCGGTGCCTGCGTGCGTGCCGTCGAGCGCAGAAGCGAGACGGGCGAGTCTCGTAATCCGCTCCAAAAAAATATGGGAGTACCTTTAGGTGCTTCTTTTTTTATCCAGATATACGAGACGAGAAACGAACTCCAAGAGCGGCGCGTTTAGTGCCGCGATTGGGAGAACAGTCCGGTGGACTGTTCGATAGTTGAGAAGAGAGTCTCGTAATCCGCTCCAAAAAAATATGGGAGTACCTTTAGGTGCTCCCGTGTTTTTTTAGTTACGAGACGAGAACAGGGCAATCACGAAGTGATAGCGGGCGAGTCTCGTATCTATCTCATTCCTTTTATTAAAAATGTCCTATTATCTGTACTATTTTTAAATGTAATTGTTTTGTAATTTACATATTATACTTTTTTTGTTACAATGGTATTCCCAATATGTGAAAGGAGAGAAATATGAGCATCAGAATAAACAATTCTGCCGACTTCTGGGCTGACGGCGTTTTCTGCGTTCCAAAGGCAGTCGCCGACGGGCTTATGAATTTTGCCGACGAAAATAAAATCAAGGCTCTGCTTCTTATCCTTTCCGATACGAAAGCGGTAAATACGGCTGAGATTTCAGAGAAACTGAAAATAAGCAGCGACGAAGCCGAAGAGGCAGTCGCGTTCTGGGTAAACGAGGGAATTCTTATCGACACCGAGGAACCCGAGGTTACCGTTATCGAAAAAGGCGCAGAGGAGCCGAAGAAGGCGCTTGAAAGTCTTCCCGTGCCGAACCTTACTCCGAAAGACATCGTAAGAATGTGCGGCGAACAGCCCGAGCTTGCGGACCTTCTGCGTTCAAGCGAAGAGGTGCTCGGCTCAACGCTTTCAAATTCAATGAAGAGCAACATAATCAATATGGCGACGTACTACGGCCTCCCTGTGCCCGTCATCATCACGCTTCTTCAGTACTATAAAAGCGAGCGCGACAAGGGCAAGAGCATAACCACGCGCACTATTCAGCAGATGGCTAAGGACTGGGCAAACGAGGAAATTCACTCCCTTGAAGCCGCTTCAAAGAAGCTTCAGACGATTAAATCCTGCGAAGAGCTCTGGGGCGAGGTTCTCTCCCTTTGCGAAATAGATTTCAGGAAGCCGACCTCGGCACAGAACAAAATGCTCGCGCGCTGGATTAACGACTTTTCCGACGAAATGATTTTCTTCGCGTGCAACACGATGAAGAAGTACACTAAAGAGGAAGAGCGCAGCGTTAAGGCGGTTGACAATATTTTAAAGGAGTGGAAGCGCAAAGGCTTCAAAACTCCCGACGAGGTCAAGGCTCAGCCGAAGAAGGACGACAGGAAAAACAAAGACGGAAAACTCAGGCGCAAGCCCTCCTTCGACATTGACGAGATTGCAAAGAAAGCTAAGCTCAACGACGATTACGATATATAAGAGGAAGAATTATGGCATATTCAAACGAAATATACGCAAAAGCCGAGCGTATTCTTGAAAAGAGAAGAGAAAACGCCGAAACCGAGGCGGAACTCAGGAGCGAAAGCATTAAAGCCAAGCTCCCCGAAGTCAAGAATATCCAGACTCAGCTAAACGAAATAGGGCTTGAAATCTCTCAGCTCTTTTTATACCCAGGCGACAAGGAGGCGAAGGTTGCCGAGCTTCGTGAAAAGAGCAAGGCGCTCGTTTCAAAGCGCGACACTATTCTTTCATCAAACGGTTATTCAACCGACGCGCTCAAGCCCGAGTACACCTGCTCCGCGTGCAACGACAAGGGCTATATCAACGGCAGGCGCTGCGCGTGCCACATAAAGATTTTATGCGAGCTTATGCGCGACGAGGTTTCCCGCTTTGCTCCGCTTGACGAGTGCACCTTCGATAACTTCTCGCTCGATTATTACAGCCAAAAGCCCGACGAGGACGGCATAGTCCCCCGCCAGAGAGCCGAAAAAATTCTCGACGCGTCAAGGCGCTTTGCGCAGAATTTTTCAAAGGACAGCAAGAGCCTTATGTTCCTCGGCTCAACGGGACTCGGCAAGACTCACCTTTCCCTTGCAATTGCTAACGTTGTAATCAACCGCGGCTTTTCCGTATGCTACGGCACGAGCCACAATATCTGCGAGGATTTAAGAGCCGAAATGTTCGGCAGGGACGACAGAATTACCTATACTAATTCCAAAGTAATAAACTGCGACCTTCTTATTATCGACGACCTCGGAACCGAGATTACGAACCAATACAACATAGCGACGATTTACAACATAATCAACACGCGTATCCTTGAAAAGAAGCCGACTATAATCAGCACGAATTAGGATTACGACGAGCTTCTTGATAAGTACGACCAGCGTATTACCTCGCGCCTTTCGGGCGAGTACACTCAGCTTTATCTTATCGGCGAGGACGTAAGGAACAAGAAATAAAAGAGCTTTTATAAGCTCTTTTTTTTATAAAAAATAAATTGACTTGAAAAGCTATGTATTGTAAACTGAAAGTGTAGACTTAATTATTTATGAGGAGGCGCTTATGAAAATAACCTTTATGGGTGCGGGAAGCACGGTATTTGCAAGAAACGTAATCGGTGACTGTATGTGCACCGAAGCTCTTCGCGACAGCGTTTTCGCGCTTTACGACATTGACCCCCAGCGGCTTGAAGAGAGCCGTACGATTTTAGAGGCGATGCGTAAAACGAAGGGCGGATACGGAAAAATCGAGTGCTACGTCGGCGTTGAAAACAGAAAGGACGCGCTTCGCGGCGCAACCTTCGTTGTAAACGCTATTCAGGTCGGTCTTTACGACCCGTGCACGATAATCGACTTTGAGGTTCCGAAAAAATACGGACTCCGCCAGACTATTGCGGACACCCTCGGCATCGGCGGAATAATGCGCGGACTTCGTACAATCCCCGTATTAAAGGACTTTGCCGACGATATGGAGGAGGTATGCCCCGACGCGCTCTTCCTCAACTACGTAAACCCGATGGCGATGAACACGGGCTTTATGCTGCGCTATACCCCGATTAAAACGGTAGGCCTCTGCCACAGCGTTCAGGTCTGCTCAAGCGGACTTCTTGAAATGCTTGATATGAAGGATAAGCTTGAGGGAAGAAAAGAGCTTATCGCGGGAATCAACCATATGGCGTGGCTTCTTGAACTCAAGGACAAGAACGGCGTTGACCTCTATCCCGAAATTAAAAGGCGCCTGCCCGAATATATGGCGAAGGCTGACGGCGACAACAAGGTAAGAATGGAATTTATCGACCATTTCGGCTACTACTGTACCGAGTCGAGCGAGCACAACGCGGAATACAATTATTTCTACATTAAATCAAAGTATCCCGAGCTTATTGAAAAATACAACATCCCGCTTGACGAATACCCGCGCCGCTGTGTTGAACAGATTGAAAACTGGAAGAAGGAATACGCCGAGATGCTTGAAAAAGGCGTAAAGGAACACGAGCGCTCAAACGAATACGCCTCAAGAATTATGGAAAATATCGTCACGGGCGGTACTTACCAGATAGGCGGCAACGTGCTCAATACCGGCCATTTAATCACTAATCTTCCCGAGGATGCCTGCGTTGAGGTTCCCTGCCTCGTTAACGGCTACGGCGTTCAGCCCTGCCACGTAGGTCCTCTCCCCGTACAGTGCGCGGCGATGAATATGACTAATATCAACGTTCAGCTTCTCACAATTGAAGCGGCGGTAACGAAGAAGAGGGAGCATATTTATCAGGCGGCTATGCTTGACCCGCACACGGGCAGCGAGCTCGACGTCGACACAATAAAGAAAATGGTTGACGACTTAATCGAAGCCCACGGCGACTTCCTCCCGAAATATCATTAAAAAAAACCGACCGGGTTGCCGGTCGGTTCTTTTTTTATTAATAAGTTACGCAGTCGGTGGTGATATACTCTACGCCGTAGTTATACATCATAATTACGGTTTCAAGGTCTCTTGCCGACCAGCACGCAGTATGAAGTCCCGCGTCCTGAATCTTCTTAATCATTACGCCGTCGCGGTTCTTTTCGTGGTTACAGTCAAAGCTGATTCCGCTGTTTTCGAGCGTCTTTACCTTTTCGATATGCTCGTCCTGAATATCGTCAACAAGAAGGAATACGGGATAATCGGAAATCTTTCTTATATCGACTATATCTTCAAAATCGAAGGCGATAAAGCTTGCCTCAACGTCGTACTTTTTAAGCAGCTCCATAATCTCGCCGTAATACTCTCTGTTCCTGTTGTATTTAAGCTCGATTACCGCGTGCATACCGTACTCGGCGCATTTTTTGATATACTCTTCAAGCGTACAGATTTTAAGATAAGGATATTTTTCAATACCGTGGCCGTAATCTACGGTAGCGCCGTAAAGCTGATTGAGAGTCGAGCGCTCGATTATAAGGTTTTTATCCATAACCCTCGTTGTAATCGGGTCGTGATGAACTACCCATACGCCGTCCTTCGTTCTGTATGTATCGCACTCGGCGCCCCAGAAGCCCGCCTT
>CAJOER010000025.1 GCA_905233805.1 uncultured Eubacterium sp.
ATTTGGATATGATAATTGCAGATATAGACGGAATTGCCGTGGCCCGCGGCCCCGGCTCATTTACCGGCGTAAGAATAGGCGTTGCAACGGCAAAGGGACTGGCGTTCATCAACTCGACACCCTGTATTCCCGTATCCACGCTTGAAGCGATTGCCTATGCTTTTTGCAATGAGAACGCCTGTATATGCGCCGTTATGGACGCAAGGCGTATGCAGTTTTATAACGCTCTGTTTGAAGTGAACGGCAGCGAGGTTAAACGCCTGACGCCCGACAGAGCAATTTCTCTTGAAGATTTGAGGGAAGAACTCAGAGGTTATGAAAACGTTATTATCGCAGGCGACGGAGCGGAGCTTTGTTATAATAATATAGGTCTTGAAAATTGCGCCCTTGCCGAAAATGATAAGCTTTATCAAAACGCCGTTTCGGTTTCAAAGGCGGCTGAAAATAAAAAAAGAATTCCCGCAAAAGAGCTTATGCCTGTTTATCTCAGACAGTCGCAGGCTGAACGGGAACTTAAACTGAAAAAGAAGGAGAAATAATTATGGTAGTTATTGCATCTGACCACGCAGGCTTTCCGCTTAAAGAGGAAATAATTGAAACTTATTTTAAAAAGAACGGCATTGAATATATTGATGCGGGCTGCTATTCTCCCGAAAGATATGACTATGCCCTTTCGGCGCAGAAGGCGTGTGATATGGTAGTAGCGGGGAAGGCGGATAAAGCAATCCTCGTCTGCGGAACAGGCGTAGGTATTTCAATGGCGGCAAATAAAGTTAAGGGAATAAGAGCGGCTTGCTGCAGCGATTGTTTCTCGGCTAAATATACAAGACTTCACAATGACGCAAACGCGCTTTGCTTCGGCGCAAGGGTAGTAGGAGCAGGCCTTGCAATTGAACTTGTTGACGTATTCCTCAATACCGAATTTGAAGGCGGCCGCCACGCAACGCGCGTAGACCAGATTATGAGAATTGAAAAAGGCGAAAAGGTTTACGAATAATAAAGCATAATAAAAAGGGTGAGCGCTGCTCACCCTTTAATTCTTTTATTTATGACCATTTAATCGCTTTGATTGAGAATCCGAGCGTGAGGTCAAGTTTATTTTTCTGCAGGATTGCTTCAACTTTTGAAAAACCGCCTGCATTTGTTACGTCAGCGGTTACCTTATAGTAGCCGTTTCCGAGCTGTTCAAATTTCTTAAGCTTAACTTCCTGCTGTTTACTTTCGAACTGTTTTACTGCAAACGTTTCGTTTTTAGCGTTGTATTTAATGTTCGGGTTGCCTGCTTCGTTACAGTTTGATTTGAAGTTTACAACAGTCTGTCCAAAGTATTTGAAAAGGCCGAGTACAATTGTTCCCGAAGCAAAGGTTGCGGGCTGTAAGCCGTCCTTTTCAGCCATCCAGAGCGCTACGTGAGTTGCAATAGAGGCAGGTACGCCGGCAGTGTTCTCATAATTCTCTTTATAAAGATAGGGAACCTCAAGCATTTTGATAATTCTCTGCTGGTCTACCGAGTTGAATTCAACAAGCTTTCCGGTTGCGCCGGTTTTGGGAACTGCGGCGCCTTTTTTGGAATCATAGTAGTCGTTCGGATTTGTCGGAGAAGCGTTTTCCTCTTCCTTATCGGGAACTTCCTTATCTTTATCGTCCTGCTTGTCGTCCTTATTATCGTCCTTATTATCGTCCTGTTTGTCGTCTTTCTTGTCGTCTTTTTTATCGTCCTTTTTATCGTCCTTCTTGTCGTCTTTGCCGGAATCCTTGTTGTCGCCGTTGTCATCGGAATCGTCATCGTTTTCGTTATCGGGCAAAACGATTTCTTTGCCGGTAGGATTGCCTTCTTTGTCAATTCTTCTGCCGACTCTCTGTCCTTTTTTGTTTCTTGAGATAATTACGGGAACCTCTTCAGTCTTGGGATTGCCGTTTTTATCGGTTACTGTTTCGCCGTTTTTATCGGTAACGTCTACCTCAACGAATTCGATTTCCGTATCCGCGTCGTTAAGACCGCCCGCGGTAGATACTGCTCCCGACTCGGTTTCTTTTTTGCCCGTTTCTTCCTTTTTGGCGCATGCTGAAAAAACAGCGGTCAGCGCCACTGAAAGAGCCAGTAGTATAGCGATATTTCTTTTCAAGAAAAACAACTCCTTAAATATGTACGGTTTATTATCGCGCATATTAATTTAGTTTATTATAATATATAACCCACTAAAAGTAAATATATGTTACAAAAAATCATAAAATAATTAACGATTAATTCACAGTATTTACATTTTCTACATTTTAGATTATTATTAAAACAAGACCTTAAAACGGAGTAAATATATGAGAAAAAACCTTAAAATTGCATTTTCGGGAATAATGTGCGCACTTACCGTCGTACTGCTTGCGCTCGCAAGCGTAATATGGCTGCTTGACTATACCTCGCCGCTTATCTGCGGGCTTTTGCTCATAGTTCCGATTGAAAGTTTCGGAAGAAAATCTGCGTTTTGCGTGTATGCCGCGGCGTGCATATTATCGCTTTTCTTACTGCCGAGCAAAGGCGCGGCGGTACTTTATGCCATGTTCTGCGGTTACTATCCGATTATCAGAAAGGATATTGAAAAGCTTAAAAGCAGATTTCTTCGTATTATTATTAAATTCGCCGTCTTTAACCTCGGTGCGGTCGGCTCCGAACTCGTTATGGTTTACGTCTTCAAGGTTCCGTTTGAAAACTTCCTCGGCGTGTGGGGAATAGTGATACTTCTCCTCGCCGGCTACGTTATTCTTTTTACCTTTGACCGCCTTATCCACGTATTCACAATCATATATGTTAAAAAGTACAAAAAAAGATTTGAAAAACTCTTAAAATAATCTATTTTATATATTGATTTATATCACTAAATATAGTATTATTATATTGAATTATTGTAAAGGAAGCACGAATTATGGGAAATTATGTATTAACCGGAAATGAATCCCTCGGAATAGAGTTCGGCTCAACAAGAATTAAAGCCGTTCTCATTGACGAAAACTTCAATCCCGTTGAATCGGGCGGCTTCACATGGGAAAACAGGCTTGAAAACGGAGTCTGGACCTACCATACCGACGAGGTCTGGGACGGGCTGAGAGCCGCATACAGTTCGCTTATTAACAATCTCGGCACGCCTATCAGAACGCTTAAATCCATAGGCTTTTCCGCTATGATGCACGGCTATCTTCCGTTTGATAAGGACGGAAATCTGCTTGCCGAATTCAGAACGTGGCGAAACACGATTACCGGCGAAGCGGCGGGCGAGCTTACCGAGCTTTTCGGCTTTAATATTCCGCAGAGGTGGAGTATAGCGCATCTTTATCAGGCAATATTAAACGGAGAAGAACACGTTAAAGATATTGCATTTTTTACAACTCTTGCCGGTTACGTTCACTGGAAACTGTCGGGCGAAAAGGTGCTCGGTATAGGCGACGCTTCCGGTATGTTCCCGATAGACAGCGAAATCAATAATTACGACGAGGCTATGCTTGATAAGTTTTCTGCTCTTGAAAAGGTAAAAGAGTATAGCTGGGATATAAGAGAAATCTTACCGAAGGTTCTTCCTGCGGGTGCGCAGGCGGGCGTGCTCAGTGAAGAGGGCGCAAGTCTGCTTGATGCAAGCGGAAATCTTAGCGCCGGTATTCCTCTTTGTCCTCCCGAGGGCGACGCAGGCACGGGTATGACCGCTACGAACAGCGTAACCGTAAGAACGGGTAACGTCAGTGCGGGCACCTCAATCTTCTCAATGGTAGTTCTTGAAAATCAGCTCAAAAATGTATATAAAGAAATTGATATGGTAACCACTCCGTCGGGTAAGCCCGTTGCTATGGTTCACTGCAACAACTGCTGTACCGACCTTGACTACTGGGTTAATATGCTCTATGAATTCGCGGGCAGAGTCGGAAGCGAACTTACAAAGCCTCAGGTTTACGACCTTCTTTATAACAGTGCGCTCGACGGCGACGCGGACTGCGGCGGACTCATAAACTTCAACTATTTCTCGGGCGAGCCGTTCTCAGGGCGCGAGCTTCACGCTTTCAAATTTCTTCCGCGCTCAGATTTACAGTACAATGGCAACGCTTAAAATCGGAATGAAAATTCTTGAAAATGAGGGCGTCGTTATAGATAAACTCTACGGCCACGGCGGACTTTTCAAAACGCCCGTAGTTGGCCAGAGGCTAATGGCAGGCGCGGTTAATGCTCCCGTTTCAGTAATGAAAACCGCGGGCGAAGGCGGTGCTTGGGGCGCTGCGGTGCTTGCTGCATATCTTAATTTCAGCGATATGCCGCTTGAGAGCTTTCTGGAAGAAAAAGTCTTCTCCTCCTGCGAGAGTTCAACCTTTGAACCCGTACCGAGAGACATAAAAGGCTTTGAAGATTATATGGAAAAATACGAAAAGGCTGTTGCCGTCGAAAAAGCGGCTTATGAGAACATATAGGGGGAGAATATGAGTATTAAGGATTATGAATTCTGGTTCGTTGTAGGAACTCAGTTCCTCTACGGTGAAGATATATTTGAAACTATCGACGCACATTCGGCTGAAATGGCTGCCGAGTGGAGCGAAAAGCTTCCCTGCAAGGTAGTCGCAAAACCCTGCGTTAAGACTGCGAAGGAAATTACCGATATAATGCAGGCGGCGAACACCGATAAAAACTGCGCGGGCGTTATTACGTGGATGCATACGTTCTCGCCCTCGAAAATGTGGATAGCGGGCTTTAACGCTCTTGAAAAGCCCTTCCTTCACGTCAACACTCAGTATAACCGCGATATCCCGTGGGATGAGATTGATATGGACTTTATGAACCTTAATCAGTCTGCACACGGCGACAGAGAGCACGGCTATATTGCCGCTCGTATGAGATTAAAGCAGAAGGTTATCGCAGGCTACTGGAAGGATGAAACTTTCCAAAATAAAATGGGCGTCTGGATGAGGGCGGCTGTCGGCGCAAACGAGTCGAGGAAACTCAGAGTACTGCGTATTTCGGATAATATGAGAAACGTTGCCGTAACAGACGGCGATAAGATTGAGGCGCAGATTAAACTCGGCTGGCAGGTCGACCATTACGGAGTCGGCGATATTATCAAAATGGTAAACGCCGTTACAGATGATGAGATTGACGCCCAGATGGCCGAATACGGCGAAAACTATATTATGGATACCGATAATATTGACGCCGTCAGGTATCAGGCAAGGGAAGAGGTTGCTCTTAAAAAGTTCCTTATTAAAGAAGGCTTCGGAGCCTTCCATACAAATTTTGAAGATTTACAGGAGCTCCGTCAGCTTCCCGGTCTTGCGGCTCAGGATTTAATGCGTCAGGGCTTCGGCTTCGGCGCCGAGGGCGACTGGAAGGTAGCCGCGCTTACAAGACTTATGAAACTTATGAGCGAGGGTATGGACGGCGGTACCGCCTTTATGGAGGACTATACATACCACTTTGAACCGGGTAACGAAATGCTTCTCGGCTCGCATATGCTCGAAGTATGTCCTACTCTTGCATCCGAAAAAGCTAAGATTCAGGTTCATCCCCTCGGTATAGGCGACAGGGAGGACCCTGCAAGACTTGTATTTAAAGCGCAGACGGGCGACGCTATTGTGGTAACCCTCGTCGATATGGGCGACAGACTCAGAATGATAGTAAATGACGTTGAATGCAAGGAGCAGAAAAACGCTATGCCGAAACTCCCAGTAGCGGGCGTTTTGTGGAAGCCGCTGCCTTGCCTTCAGACCTCCGCAGAGGCGTGGATTTATGCGGGCGGCGCTCACCACAGCGTACTTTCCTATACGCTTACTGCCGAGCATATGAGGGACTTCGCCGAAATTATGGGCATTGAGTTCGTTCATATCAATAAGGATACAAAGATTAACGAATTCAGAAAAGAACTGTTTTATAACGACGTTGCATATAAATTAGGAGTTTAGTATGTTAAAGGAATTAAGACAGAAGGTCTTTGATGCAAATTTGAAACTCGTTGAATATAATCTCGTTGTGCTGACCTGGGGAAACGTTTCCGCTATCGACAGAAAAAGCGGGCTTGTTGTAATCAAACCTTCGGGCGTACCTTATGACTCTATGACGGTTGACGATATGGTAATCGTCGATTTAAGAGGAAACGTGGTTTACGGAAAACTCAATCCCTCGTCGGATACGCCGACTCATATTGAGCTTTACAGGCGCTTTCCCGAAATCGGGGGCATAGTTCATACACACTCACCCTGGGCGGTTTCGTGGGCGCAGGCAGGGCGCGATATTCCCGCCTACGGTACGACTCACGCCGATTTTGCCTTCGGTGATATACCATGCACAAGAGGCCTTAGCGAAGAAGAGGTCAACGGCGAATACGAACTCAACACGGGTATAGTAATAGCCGAAGAATTTGAAAAAAGAGGAATTAACCCCGAGGAATGTCCCGCGGTGCTTGTTCACCGTCACGGTCCCTTTACCTGGGGTAGGGATGAAAGCAAAGCAGTTGAAAACGCGTTGATTCTTGAAGAGGTTGCCAAAATGGCATATCAGACCGAGAGCGTTGCAACTCTTTCGGGCGACAGCGACGTCGGAATTGAAAAATACCTTCTGGATAAGCATTACCTCAGAAAACACGGTAAAAATGCTTACTACGGCCAGAAATAGGAGGAAATAATGAAGAAAATTGTATTAACTGTATCATTTGTAATTGCATTTGCTTTCGGCTGTGCGTTATCGGGCAGCGCTCTTGCCGATGCGCCGATTGATATCAGCAGCGCCGAGGTTACAACTGCGTATGAAAGCTATACGTATACGGGCGAAGAAATCTGTCCTAATGTTAAAGTTAATGTTACATATACCGATAAAAAAGGAAAGGAAAAAACCGTAAAGCTTGTAAGAGATACGGACTTTACCGTTTTGTATTCCGATAATACGGACGTCGGTACTGCGTCCATTGAGGTTACCGGTATCGGCGCATACAAGGGAACCGCTTACGGAACGTTTAACATAGATGCAAGAAAGGTTACCGATAAGAAATTCAGCGTAAAGCTCAAATCAAATGCAAAAGCGGGTCACGCGCCTAAATTCGCGGTTACATATAACGATAAAAAACTTTCAAAGAATAAGGATTATACCATTACCGTAAAAGGTACCGATAAAGCCGGTTACAAAGCAGGAAAAGCGGTAATTAAGGGCAAAGGCAATTTCCGCGGTAAGGTCAGTATCAAATTCAACGTTTATCCTACAATGGTAAGAGGAATTAAAGCAAAAAACGTTAAACAGAATACTCTTACTCTCAAATGGAAATCAAAGTCCGACGAGGGCGTAAGCGGATACAAGGTATACAGAGCGGACAACAAGGCGGGAAAGAATAAAAGGCTCATTAAAACCGTAGGCTCAAACAGTGCCTCAATAGGCGACGTTTACAGCGCTACAAAGCTCTATTTCTTCGTAGTTGCATATAAAACGACCGACGGAAAAACCGTAAAAAGCGATTTAAGTAACGCCTGCATTACCTGCACTAAGCCTAAACAGCCTCAGCTTAATTACGTTGTAAAGAAAAAGGATAATAAGATTTATCTTAACTGGAACGGCGTATATAATCCCAGCGGCTATGAGATTAAATATTCGCTTGACAGAAAGATGAAAAACAACGTTAACGTTGCAAAAGCCAAGGCGTCCAAAAGCGGAAAAACGATTAAAGTTCCCGATAACGGATATGCGTATTTTGTAAAAATCAGAGCATATAAAACCTACTCGAAAAACGGAAAGAAAAAGACTGTTTACGGTCCGTGGAGCGTAAAAATGTCAAGCATTTTCGGAAGAGTATATAAGACGTACACGACAAACTATCCGTACAATCCGAACAGAACTACCAACCTCCGACTTGCCTGCAAGGCAATTGACGGAAAGATTCTCAACCCCGGTGAAACCTTCTCATTTAACGGTACGGTAGGCCCGAGAACGGCGGCTAAGGGATACAAACCCGCTACAATATTTACCGGCCCGAATTCTCATGCAAAAGGCGTAGG
The DNA here is from genome assembly GCA_905233805.1 of uncultured Eubacterium sp. GTDB lineage: Bacteria > Bacillota > Clostridia > Oscillospirales > Acutalibacteraceae > Eubacterium_R. Next base: position 8,002 of record CAJOER010000025.1, read on the forward strand.
CGGCGGAATCTGCCAGGTCGCAAGCACTATGTTCAACGCGGCTCTTCTGGCTAACTTCCCGATAGTTGAACGTCATCAGCACAGCCAGAAGGTTACCTACTGTCCCGTAGGACGCGATGCGGCAATATTCTGGGGCTCGGAAAACTTCAGGTTCAAGAATAATCTTCAGTATCCCGTGAAGATAAGAATGTCGTGTAAAGACGGAAAAGTAACCTGTACTTTTGCGGTAAGCTATAAAATAAAAGCGCCGAAAGTTAATCTTAACGTTTACAGAAACGGAAAGAATTATACTCTTAAACGCTCCGTTGACGGTAATGTAAACTACACGGCTCATTCAACATATTAAAATAAAAAGCGCTGACAAAAACAGTCAGCGCTTTTATTATTCGATTTCGTTACTGTCAATCATTTTTCTTACTTCGTCAATCAAATCTCTTTTCTGTTCGAGCGTAAGCCGTCTTACATTTAATAGCAAAAGCCTTTCAAAACTGTCAAGCGAACTAAGATACTCGCAGGAGTTTTCAAGGTTATACTGATTCTGAGCCTGAAGGGAAAGCGAAGGGGGAGAAGTGTTATTGCCGAGAATGAAATCGCTGCTTACGTTGTAAAGCTGGGCAAGTTTAACTATATCGGATGGCTTCGGGCAGCTTCTTTTCGGGTCCTCCCATATTCTGTACGTATTTTCATTAACGTTAATTGCTTTTGCAACGTCCCTCATTTTCAGGCCGTTCTGTTTACGCAGTATGACAATATTCTTTTTAATACTATTCTTTATTTCATCTGATGAAGGATATATATTACCTGACTTTTCATACATATTATCACCGCCTTTATCTTACATTATATAAGATTTTTTGATTAAATTCAAGCAATTTTGACATTTTTCTGCACTTTTTCCTCAAAATTTGACAAAACGGTTACAAAATGCTATTCTATAATAGTTAATATATAAACTTAATTAAGGCTGAGAGCCGCTATTTAGTTTGCTATGAAAAAGACAGTATCTATTTTATTATCATTAATAATGCTTACGATGTCTCTTGCGCCCGCCTTTACGGCGAGTGCGGCTTCATACAGGGAAAAACTAAAAAAAGAAGGGTTTCCCGAAAGTTATATTGACAGCCTAGTTTCTCTTCACAAAAAGTATCCCGAGTGGGAGTTCAAGGCTTTTAAGACGGGCGTTTCGTTTTCATCCGCTGTTAGCGGCGAACGTTCTTCCCACAGTAAGCAGATTATTGAAAACAGCTACTCTTCAAAATATTTCTGCTCCTGTTCAAACTGTAAGAAAAACGGAAAGTATGTTTACCGTTATTCAGGATGCTATGCCGCGTCCGACTGGGCGGTAAAGCATTTTATGGACCCGAGGAACTGGCTTGACGAAAAGCATATATTCCAGTTTGAGTCCAATAAATACAGCTCTTCGCATACTCAAAAGGGCGTTGAATCAATTATAAAAAATACCTGGATGAATAACGCTCAGATTCGTTACGTTAACACGAGCGGAAAAAAGGTGTATTACACCGATTCTTCGGGCAAAAAACTAAAATATTCAAAAGCGATAATGCAGGTCGCCAAGGCAGAGAACGTAAGCGCATACTATTTAGCTTCAAGAATAGTAAAAGAGGTCGGAGCAACAACTCCGAAGGTCAGCGGAACCTGCGGAACAAAAAAGCCGTTTACCGGTATTTATAATTATTACAGCATAGGCGCAACGAGCGGCGGTATGAGCGGTCTTGAATGGGCGTCGGGTTTTCTTCTTGCAAATAAGAAAACCGTTATGTATTCAAAATACGATTCAAAAACGGGTAAATGCAGCGGTAAGAAAACAAAAATCAAATCAGGGCAGAGAATGGTCTATATCGGCACTTACGGAAAGAAGTATAAAGTTAAACTCTATTCCGGAACATATACAACCAACGGCGCTGTCGGATATGTTAATAAGTCTGTACTCAGAACCACGTACTTTAACTACTCGCGTCCGTGGACAAGCCCGTATAAATCAATAAAAGGCGGCGCCGAATATCTTTCTGACAAGTATCTGACTTATCAGTATACAACGTATCTTGAAAAGTTTAATCTTAACAAGAGTTCAGGCTCGCTTTATAATCACGAGTATATGCAAAACGTTGACGCGCCCTCTCACGAAGCGGTGTCAAAGTATAACGCTTATAATAACGCGGGTCAGCTTAGCAAGAAAAAGATATTCAATATTCCCGTTTTTACAAGTATGCCAGGTGACAGTAAGAAAAAGACTAAGCCGGATACAAAGACCGACGATAACAAAAAGACCTCGTCAAGCGTCGTAAAGAATCTTAAAGTAAAGGGAACGAGTATTACAAGTATTACGCTTAAATGGAAAAAGGTTTCAAACGCCGATAAATACTATATCTGCGTGAATAATCTGACAAAGGGTACAACCTTCGGCAAGACCGTTACCGAAAACAAAGGAAAACTAAACGGACTCACAAAAGGCAACGTTTACAGTATTAAGGTAAGGGCTTACAGAAACGGTAAATGGCAGAAGTATTCAAAAACCGTTAAAGCAAGGTGCAAACCTCCGAAACAGAAAATTAAAAGCCTCTCTTCACCGGGAAGAGGCCTTATAAAAACCGTATGGAAAAAGAAAAAAGGCGTTGACGGCTATCAGCTTGTCTATTCAAGGGACAAGGAGTTTAAAAACGTTGTTGCACGGAGAAATATAAAAGCCTCCGCCTCGTCATATACGGGCAGAAACTTCACAAAGGGAGTTACATATTACATAAAAGTACGCTCCTATATCAAGTTCAACGGCAAAAAATACTACGGTAAATACAGCGACGTCAAAACCGTTAAATCAAAATAAAAAAGGGCTGTCAATGACAGCCTTTTTTATTTAGTCTATGTATGCGCCGTCGGTTGTGCAAATCAGCGCGTGGTCCTTTATTCTGTAAAATTTCTGAAGTCCGGGCATCGGTGCTCCTAGGTCGGATACCGTGAAGTCGCTCTTCGAAATTCTTCTGAGCTTCGCCCCGTTGCAGCAGACGTAGATATTGTCTTTGTCCGAAGAGAGCGAGGAGGGCAGAATAAAGGTCTTAGCCTCCTTGGCGCCTATTCTGATATCAACGCTGAGCCTTGTCTGAAGCGAGTAGCGTATTACGCAGTTTTCCTCTTTGCAGCAGCACCAGATATAATCACCGTCAACCGCAAGAGAGGTAACGGCCGAACCGTTATATGAAAGCGTATCGTTCCATAAAACCTTTCCGTTTGAATCGAACAGTCCGCACTGACCGTTTGGGAAAATAATAAATACGCTTCTGTCTTCAAGTATTGCGGCGTCGCACTGAACTACGTTTGCAATAGTTTCGCTTATCTTGCGGTAAGAAGAGCCGAATTTCTTCATAAGGTATGCGCTTTTTGTAATTACTTCTTTTTCAAGCGTGTCAACATTTACAATAAAGTAATTAGCTTTATATCCCGAGCCTTCAATGACGGGCTTTTTTTCTACAACAATTACCTTGTTATCCGTAAATCTTACAACGTCAACAATTTCTTTATTACTTATTTTTTCCATGCCTTACTCCTTTCCGCCTTCGTCAGCAAACTTAGTTTCGGTAATGTAGCTAAGCGTCATAAGCGAGTCGGTAAGATGCACGTTTTCAACAAGCACCTCGGGGTGCGCCATAGCAATATCGTAATTTGAAAAGTTCCAGAAACTCTTTATTCCGAGGCGGCAGAGCAGGTCGGTCAGTTCCTTCATATCGTTTGATGGAATGCAGATTACCGCGCAGACGGGGGAATTATCCCTGCAGAAATTTTCAAGATAGTCGATATGCCTTACGGGGATACCTCTTATCATTTTTCCTGCAAGTGCTTCGTTTTTATCGAATATTCCTATTAGTTTGAAGCCGCTTTTGCGCTGGAATATCTTGGAGGCAACTGCCTTGCCGAGGTTGCCTGCGCCGATAAGTACGGTTTTGAGTTCATTATTTACGTAAAGAATTTCGCCGATTTTATCGTAAAGCTCGGGCACGTTATATCCGTAGCCCTGCTGGCCGAAGCCGCCGAAGCAGTTAAAATCGTGCCTGATTTGCGAGGCGGTAAGCCCCATTCTTTCGGCAAGCTCTTTTGAACTGATTCTGGAAATTCCGTTTGATTTTAAGTTTTCAAGAAAACGGTAATAACGGGGGAGTCGCTTAATTACAGAAATTGAAATATCTTCTTTCATTTTTCTTCACTCCGTAAATTTTATTTGCTCATTGAGGTAATCGTATCCATAACGTAGTCGCCGAATTCCTCGCAGGTGCAGCCCGTATCTCTTCCCGTTATGGTGAGCTTCTTTTCCTCGAACATACACTTATCAAGCGCCTTTTCAAGCGCCTCGGCCTTATCCTGATAGCCGATGTGTGAAAGAAGCATAACGGTTGCTCTGAGCATTGAGCACGGGTCTGCGTACTTGCCTCTGCCCTCGGTAATCATACGGGGAGCCGAGCCGTGGATTGCCTCGAACATAGCGTATTTCTTGCCTATGTTCGCGCTGCCTGCCGTACCTACGCCGCCCTGGAATTCAGCCGCCTCGTCGGTGATAATATCGCCGTAGAGGTTCGGAAGAACGAATACCTTGAAGTCCTTTCTTCTTGCGGGGTCGATAAGCTTAGCCGTGGTAATATCAATGAACCAGTCGTCGGTAATAATCTCGGGATATTCCTCGCCGACCTTCTTGGCGATGTTGAGGAATTTTCCGTCCGTGGTCTTAATGATGTTTGCCTTTGTTATAATTGAAACTTTTTCTTTTTTGTTGTTCCTTGCATATTCGTAAGCAAGGCGCGCGATTCTTTCGCAGCCCTCCTCGCTCGCAACAGTAAAGTCAACCGCGAGGTCGTCTGTAATATTAACGCCGTAGGAGCCGACTGCGTAGCCGCCCTCGGTATTCTCTCTGAAGAACGTCCAGTCGATGCCCTCCTCGGGAACCTTTACGGGGCGCATATTGGCAAAGAGGTCGAGTGCCTTTCTCATAGCAACGTTTGCGCTTTCGATGTTCGGCATACCGTCGCCCTGATGCGGGGTAGTGGTCGGGCCTTTAAGAATAACGTGGCACGCCTTGAGTTCTTCAAGTACGTCGTCGGGGATAGCTTTAAGGCATTTTACTCTGTTTTCAATCGTGAGTCCGTCGATTACCTTGAATTCAACCTTGCCCGAGGCAACCTCGTCTTTAAGCAGGAATTCAAGAACTCTCTGGCTCTCTTTTGTGATAATCGGGCCTATGCCGTCGCCGCCGCAGATACCGATTACTATTTTATCAAGATTTTTATAATCCGTGAATTCCTTTTCCGCTTTAATTCTTTTTGCTCTTTCAAGCTGGGTTTCCATAAGTCCTCTGAACTTTTCAACCGCCTCGTCAAGGGCTTTCTTTTCAATATCGTTCATAATTATCTCCTTTTATTAATGCAGAATGCTGAATGGAGAATGGAGAATTCAGGACGGGCGCTGCCCGTACCCGGTTTTAATGCTGTTTGCAGGACCGTAAATTCTCAATTCTCAATTATTTATTCATTTCTCTCGTATAATCAAGCAGTCCGCCGCAAAGGAGCATAGCCCTCTGACGTTCGGAAAGATGAGAGGAATCGAGCTTGTATTCTTCGTTTTTGGCAATGTTCTTTAAAACAACCTGCTTTGAGTTTTCAATGCAGTCGCGGATACCGTCGAGAGCGAGCTCGTCGCCCTGCGAAATCTTATCGTAGTCCTCCTCGTTTTCAAACGTGAAGGGGAGAATACCCGCGTTAACAAGGTTTGCAACGTGAATTCTTGCAAAGCTCTTTGTAATTACCGCCTTTACTCCGAGGTAAAGCGGAACGAGCGCCGCGTGCTCACGCGAGGAGCCCTGACCGTAGTTTGCGCCGCCGATTACGAAGCCCTTGCCCTCGGCTTTGATTCTTTCGGGGAAGGTTTCGTCGCATACGCCGAAGCAGTACTGCGAAAGGTGCGGAATATTTGAACGGTAGGGAAG
>CAJOER010000026.1 GCA_905233805.1 uncultured Eubacterium sp.
ATAAGCGAGCGCCACCGCCACCGCTACGAATTCAATAACGATTACAGACAGACGCTTCAGGAAAAAGGACTGACACTCGGCGGACTGTCCCCCGACGGAAGACTTGTTGAAACGGTTGAACTTTCAGACAGGGATTTCTTTATCGGAGTTCAGTATCACCCCGAATTCAAGAGCAGACCGAACAAGCCTCATCCCCTGTTCAAAGGCTTTATAGGAGCGTCGTTAAAGGAGAAATAAAATGCTTAAGCCCAATATGAATTATGCAAATCTGAAGGATTCATATTTGTTCTATAATATTGCTAAAAAAACGGAAGCTTATCTTAATAAAAATGTACTCGTTCAAAAAATTTACCGATTAGGGATAGGCGACGTTTCTTTACCCCTGTGCGGCGCGGTAATAACCGCGTTGCACGGTGCGGTGGAAGACCAGAGCAATAAAGACAGCTTTATGGGATATATGCCCGAGTGCGGAGCGGATTTTCTGCGCGAGGCGGTTGCTGAGCACTATAAGAAAAAAGGCGTTACGCTTGACACGGACGAGGTTTTCATATCAAGCGGCGCAAGCGACGAGCTCGGCGATATTCTCGATTTATTTGACAAGAGCAGCAGTGCGCTTGTAATTGAGCCTGCATACCCTGCTTACGTTGACGCAAATATTATCGCGGGACGTGAGATAGTTCATTATCACGCAACCGAAGAGGACGGCTTTGCGCCATATCCCGACGATAATTACAAGGCGGATATTATTTATCTCTGTTCACCGAATAACCCGACGGGTGCAGTAATGACAAGGGACAAACTAAAAGCCTGGGTTGATTTTGCGAACAAATACGGCTGCGTTATACTTTTTGACGCGGCATACGAGGCGTTTATTGAAGAAAGAGATATGCCTCACAGCATATTTGAAATTGAGGGCGCAAAAACCTGCGCAATAGAGATATGCTCCCTTTCAAAGACGGCAGGATTTACAGGCACAAGGCTCGGCTACACGGTAATACCGAAAGCTCTTGAAAGAAACGGTATGAACCTTAACGCTATGTGGGTAAGAAACCGCACGACTAAAACGAACGGCGTTTCTTACGTTATACAAAAAGGCGCTGCGGCGGTATTCACCGACGAGGGACAAAAGCAGATTAAAGAAAATATTCAGGTATATAAGAATAACGCCAAGGTACTGACCGAGGCGCTTGATAAAATAGGAATATGGTACTGCGGCGGCAAGAATGCGCCGTATATCTGGCTCAAATGCCCGAACGGTATGTCAAGCTGGGAGTTCTTTGACTACCTGCTTGAAAACATCCAGGTTGTCGGAACGCCGGGAGTCGGCTTCGGAGAAAACGGCGACGGCTACTTCCGTTTCACAACCTTCGGCGACTCGGAGGATACAAAAATCGCCGCGCAGAAACTAATCGAACTGCTAAAATTTTTCAAGCCTCTTTATTTTTTTATTACTTTGAAAATTTCTTTTTGAATACGCCCTTCGGGTCCTTGATAATAAGAACGATAAGCCAGATAACTATACCGAGTACAACTACTGCAAGACCGAGCAGTGAGTCGTTAAGAATATCCGCAAACTCCTGATTGAAATATTCGGCTTTGAGTTCGGCATATTCAAACACAAAATCCATAAACCACATGAGCGACGCGCCCCAGTACATAAGAGAGAGCGTACCGATTTTATAATCGTCTCTTTTTTCGGTAAAATACCAGGCAAGCGTCGATATAACAGCAGCAATAATAGTAATTAATAAAGTCATATTACGCTTCCTTCTTTGCCAGTGATTTCTTAATCTTTTTAACCTTTGCTTCGGCAACGGCGCAGATAACGCCCCATACAGCAGTTACGGTAACTGCCATAGATACGCCGACGGTTGACATTTCGCTCAGCATTTCAGCCGTATCTTCGGGCGACGCCATCGCCGTTAAGAAGGGCGGGAAAGGAACTACCTCTCCGTGCCAGAAATGCTCAAACGCAAGAAGGATTACGCCGCCCCAGAGAAGTCCCAAAAGCCAGGAAAGTCTCTTTGACCAGGTAATACCGACTTCATTATTTTCAAATTTGTTTTCATTTGCAAGATTGGGAGAAGCAATTTTCTGCTCCGCCTTTTTTGCTACTAAATATGCTGCGGTAACAACGATTGCCTCAGCACCGGGTACTACAAAACATGCCATATATTTATCCTCCTTTATTTACAGGCTTTGCCTAATACTTATTTTACTATATTAAATCAAGAATTGCAAGAGTTCAGATATAATTTTATTAATAATTTATTTATTGAATTTATATTACTCTTCATTTATAATACAAATTAAGAAAAACATTAATAAGGAGAACGGTGTGGAAAAGATTATTTGTGATAATTTGCGGTTTATTGACAGCAAGGGCAGAACAAGACTCTTTAACGGAATGAATATCGACGACAAGCTTCTCGACAGCGAGGGGTTCAGATATAATCTTGACGAAGAGTTCTTTAAGGGCTTCTGTTCTTTCGGTCTTGATTTTATAAGGCTTGCGGTAACGTGGCAAAATCTTGAACCGAAAATGGGAAAGTATAACGAAAACTATCTCAAATCGCTTGACAGCATTTTTTCTCTTGCGGAAAAATACGGAGTATATATTCTTCTTGATATGCATCAGGATATATACTCTGCAAACGGCGGAAAATGCGTAGGCGACGGCGCTCCCGAATGGGCGGCTATTACAGACGGCGCAAAGCCGAGAATGCCGATTTTTGTATGGGCTGACGGCTACTTTTTCGGAAAGTGGGTGCATAACGCGTTTGACCACTTCTGGAATAACGATTATGTAAGAGGCGTAGGCCTTCAGGACCGCTACTGCGATTTATGGAAAATGCTTGCAGAGCGCTATGGTAACTCCCCCGCTCTTTTCGGCTTTGACCTTATGAACGAGCCGTTCCCGGGTTCACAGAGCAGAAAGATGTTTATTAAACTCGTTTCGAATATTGCAAAGGCGATTCTCTTTAATGAAAAGATTGACCGTAAAAAGATGGTCACCTCGGTAATAAAAAGAGATACCGCCTCAACACTTAACTGCATTAAGGGCGACGTAATACGTGACGTTATGGTACATATAGACGACCTTGAAGCGGACTTTGATATCAATAAATATTCTCCCTTCATGAATAAGACTACTGCGGCAATAAGGGAGGTTACGGATAACGGAATAATCATGATGGAGCAGTGCTATCTCTGCAACAGCGGAATTAAGCAGTCTGCGCCGCCGATTACCGTAAACGGAGAAAGAGAACCGCTTCAGTGCTTCGGCCCTCACTCATATGATATTATGGTTGACACCCCGCTTTATAAATACGCTAATTCAAGCCGTGTAAAGGCGTTCTTTAACGAAATGCACAACACCCAGCTTCGTCTTAACGTTCCCGTTGTAGTCGGCGAATGGGGCGGTTGCAGCGATAATACGGACACGTCATGGTTCCCGCACGCGTATGAGCTTCTTGATTTCTTTGATGAAAAGCAGTGGAGCCACGCTTACTGGGACTATCACGGCGACGACCTTGAAAAGCCGATAATGACGCTTCTTTGCAGGACTCACCCCGTTGCGGTTGCGGGCGATATTATCTGCTACGGCTATGACAGGGATAAGGACGAATTCACGCTTAAATTCAACGCAGACAAAGAGGGCGAAACTCTTATTTACGTTCACAAGCCCTTTACGCTTGACGGATATGAATACACCACCGTTGAAAGCTACGATAACGGTTCAAGCCTTATCAGCGTTGATACAAAACCCGGAGAAAGCACAATTAAGATTAATATAAACTAAGGAGAACAGGATATGGCAAAGATTATAGGACAGAGCATTAAAAACCTCCCCTGGCAGGATAAGCCCGAGGGATATCAGTACCCCGTATGGCGCTACACTGACAACCCGATTATCACAAGGGACAATCTCTTTTTCGCAAACAGTATCTTCAATTCTGCGGTTGTACCCTACGGCGACGGCTTTGCAGGAGTATTCCGCGTTGACGACAGGACGAGATATCATACAATCGTAACGGGATACAGCAAGGACGCGATTAACTGGGAACTTGACGACAAGGTAATCTTTTACGGCTACGACCCGAGGCTTTGCGAAATCGACGGAAAATACTATCTTACCTGGGTTAATCTTACGCCTCAAGGTACAACGATAGGCGTTGCGGTAACCGAGGATTTCAAAGAGTGGGAGCAGCTTGAAGACGCTACCTACCCCGTTGCAAGAAACGGCGTACTTTTCCCGAGAAAAATCGGCGGCGAGTATATGCTTCTCGTACGTCCTTGCGACAGAGGGCACACTCCTTACGGTGATATTTTTATTCAGCGCAGTAAGGATTTAAACTACTGGGGCAATTACAGGTTCGTTATGGAACCCGTAAAGAACTGGGAAAAGACCAAGATAGGCGCAGGCCCGACTCCCATTGAAACCGACGAGGGCTGGCTCCTTTTCTACCACGGAGTTTTAACAAGCTGCAACGGCTTCACTTACAGTATGGGCGCGGCTATTCTTGACAAGGACGAGCCGTGGAAGGTACTTCATCGCGCAGACAGCTTTCTTCTTGCTCCTCACGAGCTTTATGAAACAGTCGGCGACGTACCCAACGTAGTATTCCCCTGCGCGGCGCTCTGTGACGCAGACACGGGCAGAATTGCTATTTACTACGGCGCAGCCGATACAACCGTTGCGCTTGCGTTTACAACCGTAGACGAGACGATTGATTATATTCACAAGCACGATATGATTAAATAATATAATTAAAGACCTCTGTTTAGCAGAGGTCTTTTTTCATTTTTATACAGTCGAAGGTATCGTGAATAACCGTTGAGTCTTCAACTTTATATCCGAGTTTTTCATAAAACCCGACCGCGACGTCGCGGCTGTTAACAATAACGGTAGTTATTCCGAGTTCAGAAAGCCAGCTTTCCGCCTCTTTAACGGTTTTTGCGCCAAGCCCTTTTCCGCGGTATTCGGGCAGGACTACTACTCTTCCTATAACTGCGGTGTTTTCGTCAGTCCGGTACATTCTGCACGTGGCAACGGGAAATTCGTCGTCAAGCAGAACTATATATTTTGTATCGGGCGTGTCGTGCTCGTCAAATTCTTCTCTCAAGGTTATACCGTGCTGTCTTGCCATACCCTGAATACGCACATAGTAGGCACCCGCCTGCTGATAAGTTTCAGTTGCTCTTATAGTTTTAATATTCATATGATTCTCCGATTTTCTATCCTGTATAAAGCGCTACGCCCGCAATGGCGGAAATAACGATTAAAAGTATAGGCGAAATGCCTTTTTTCACAACCTTTCTTGAGCCGAAATAGATTACGGCAAGAACCGAGGTAAGCGCAACGGCTTTAATATCAAATGAAATTACGGGCATAAACGTTATCATATTGTTGACAGCCATATAAACACCCGTTGCAAGAATAAGTCCTGCAATAGCGGGCTTTACACCGTCAAGCGCCGCATTTATATGCTCGTTTTTAAACGCTTTCTGCATCAGCTTCATAAATACAATAACGATTAAGAAAGCGGGAAGAATCGACGATACGGTTGCAATTACAGCGCCTAATACACCGCCCTGAGTAGCCCCGACGTAAGTTGCAAGATTTACCATAATCGGGCCGGGCGTGCTTTCGCTAACCGCAATTAAATCCGCGAGGCGCGAATCGTCAAGCCAGCCGTATGAAAGCACCGTTTCACGGATAAGCGGAACGGCTGCGTAACCTCCGCCGAAAGAGAACAGACCGACTTTTAAAAATCCGAGAAGAAGTTCAAGATAAATCATTCAGCAGCCCCTCCTCTTCCCTTTTTTACGCGGAAAACGATATAACCGATTGCGCCGGCAACAAGAAGGAGAACAACCGAAGTCAGCTTTACTGCAAATATATCAAAAGCGAGCATTGCGGCAAACGAAGCGGCTGTAATAATATACGTGAGTGCGTTTTTATCGAGCTTTGTAAAAAGCCTGATTGCAGAATCGATAATAAGAATACCTACTGCAATCTTAATACCCTGAAACGCACCTGCTACCCATTTAATCTCAATAAACCGTTCAAGAAACATGGAAATTGCGTAAATTATGATAAACGAGGGGGTAATCATACCGAGCGTGGCAAAGACTGCGCCCAAAACGCCTTTTTGTTTATTGCCGACAAAGGTTGCGCAGTTAATGGCAACAGGGCCGGGAGTTGACTCTGCAAGTACGGTTATATTGACCATATCCTCTTTGCTTATCCACTTTTTATCCTCAACGCAGGTACGCTCAATAAGCGGGAGCATAGCATATCCCCCGCCGAACGTAAATAATCCTATTTTAGCAAAGTTTAAGAATAATTCGAAAAGCATTTTCATAATATGTTTTTCTTTCTTTTCTTGGATTATATTCATTATACATAAATGAAATGATATATGCAAGTGTATCATTTTTGTATATCTGAAACGACTACTTGGCAACTGCGCGGTACAAGGGTCTCTCTTCTCAACAACGAAAAGGTCCACCGTACCTTTTCTCCCGCGTCTCACGCCCTTCGGTTGTGACAAGCGGTGTTTCGTTTTGGGCCCCTTCCGGCGACCAAAAAAAGAGCCTTTCGGCTCTTTTTTTGTGGTACGCCGGAAGGGACTCGAACCCCCGACCTACTGGTTCGTAGCCAGTCACTCTATCCAGCTGAGCTACCGGCGCGTACATTTAATGCTAAAATAATATAACATAAATGAAACTAAAATGCAAGATGTTTTTTATTTGTTTTCCTCATTTTCCTCAATCTCGACGATATCGTCCTCTATTTCCTTTTTTTCTTCGATATTGAGTGTTTGCTTTGCCTTCTTCTTAATTCTTCTGAATACGACGGCAAATACGGCGCCGAGAGTAATTACCGCGCCTGCTATAATCTGGATTGTATAGCTCATTACCGAGGGGTCAATGTATAATAACTGCATAGCTATTCTCCTTTGTTTTGTTTATTTATAAGCTGGCGTATTATATATTTTCCGCCGACCTGAGCGCTGCTTCCAAAGTTAGCAACGTAGGTATCCCTTATATTCTTAATCTTGTCTGAGTACTCTTCTTTATGTTCGGTCATATAGATTATATCGTCCGAAAGAGAAGAGAACTCGCCGACTATATAACGCTTGCCGATTTCGCTCCTGAGTTTTATTTCAAGAGGTTCAATTCCGATTTTCTCATATTCCGGATTATTTACCTTCATCGGCGTATCAATAAACACCGAGGGTTTCAGGGTTACATATGAGAACTCATACGCCGCAGCCGACCAGTCGGTTATAAGCACGTCGGAATTATAAATCGACTCGCTGCTTGAAAAATCAAGTTCAAACGTAAGGTCGCCGCCGTTATAATCCTTATACCTACTGAGAACCTCTTCAAGGCGATTCGGATAGCGTTTTACATATTCGGGGTGAGGTCTTACAACTACGTTAAATCCGCTGCCGAGGAGCGAATCAAGAAGAGAATCAATACAGGAATCGAGGATATTATCCTTCTGCCATGACGGAGCGATAAGCACCTTTTTGTGCTCATTTTCAACTTTTTCCATAGCGTCATACTTTTCCTGCAGCGTTTCAAGGAAGCCGTAGCCGCAGACTACCAGGTCCTTTTCTTTTAAGGGAAATCGCCTACGCAGAAAATTGTATCGTAATTGTCAATACAGCCCTTATTCATATTCATATGAGTACTTGTAGGGCCGTGGAAAATATAGATATATTCAATATCCTTTTTGACGTATGAGCGCTTATAATGGAAGTTTTCCAAGTCAGGCATAGTCATTACAACTATGTCGGCGTCCATCTTCATAAAGAGTGTGATAAGACGCTTTTCGTCAATATAATAAGCCTTGATTTTGTCTTCTTTTTCGGCAAGTTCAAATATAGAGTCGTTCGGGTCGCTCGTGATATAGTGAATGATTATATTCGAGTGAGAAAGAAGATAATCAATCAGCCTTTCGTAATACTTGAAGAAGCCGTTTTTTTCGGAATAGAAAACAAGATGTTTATTTGCAACCGAGAAAAATCTCTTATAATCACGCTTTGAGCGCGCCCTGTTTTCCTTTGTGTTTTCCTCCCCTATGCTTTCAAGTTTTGAAAGCTCTTCCTTACTTTTTTCAAGACGTTCGTAGTCAATATGCTTCTTCGGGTTAATAATCACGTTGAGAATAAGCTGCTGGAGCATAGTGAAAATGTTTGAGCAAATCCAGTAAAGGCCGATTCCCGCGGGAACAAAGCCGCCGAGAATGAGTGAAATGCCTACCGAAATAACATTGGTAATGAGCGTGCCCGTCTTTCCCTGCTCCGCCTGAATAGGATTCATCTTATTCTGGAAGAGCGAAAGCGCGAGGGCGCTGCAACCTGCAAGGATAGGCACCGACATCATAAATCCGCCGCTTTTAAGCGGGATTGCCGATAAATCAAAGCCGAGGAAAATCATATCAAGCGCTTTGATTCCCGACAGTTCGATTCCGCTGACGGTAAAGCCTTCCTGTACGGCTTTCGTAACGTAAAGCTGAACCGCGTTTCCGCTGAGTTCGCTTGAAAGTGTTGCCTGATAAGCGGAAATAAGAGAAGCTATTACGCCTTTATCAAGCGAAAGAATATGCGTGAGCGGATTATAGATAATCTGAATTACGCACATTAAAAGGAAAATCTGAATTATCATGGGTACCAGACCGAGCAAGGGGTGGTACTTTTCCTTTTTATACAGTTCAAGCTGTTTTTCGTTAATCGTATCTTTTTCGCCGAAATATTTAATTTTCAGTTCATTGAGCTGCGGCTGAATTTTAACAAGCTTAACGGAATTCTTATGAGTCCATAAGGTTACGGGAAAGATTATTATCTTAGTAAAAAACGTAAAGAGAATAATCGCAAGACCGTAATTGTTAAGCAGGTTATAGCAAAACCGCATTACCCAGCCGAATGGGACTGAAATATATTCCATATATACTCCTATTAATACCAAGCGTAATCCGAGCGGATTGTCTCGGTCAGTTTCCAGTTTTTAATGTCTTTTGCGTTACCTTTAATTGAATATTTATAAAGTATAAGCTTGTGGCTGTTTCTGTCATAAGCCGACTGGTAAAATGTTCTTGTTCTGCTTTCGTTTTCAGGTATATCAAAAGCAGATTCGCCGTAGTTTTTATTGCATTTCAGCTTTGCGTCGCTTATTATCGTAGGTATAATGTTATCGACAGATACCTCGGCATGGGAAACGAGCGTCCTTTTATTCTTTGCATTTTTAGGCTTAATGAAAATAGCCGTCTGCGTTCCCCTGTCAACTGCCTCGTGAAGCGGAATTGTTTCCTCTTTCGGTATACCGTGGTCGCCCGAGATAATAATCGTTGCGTTATCATAAACGCCGGCTTTTTTAAGGTGTTCAAGATAGAGCTTTACGGTTTTAAACGAACCCACTGTCTGAGTAATATCGGTTGCGTTTTTGCTGACGTCGCCGTTTTCATCAAGAATATGAGGAGTATGAGAACCGTGCATATATATGAACGTAAAGTTTTTATCCGCTGCGTCGGTTTTCAGTTCGGTTTCCTTAATATGGTCGCTCATCCACTCGTCGTCATCGTGGTATATTCCGCTTTCACACTTCAAAAGCGAGAGTTCCGCAGTCTTTCCCGAAGCGGCGTCACTGTAAAGAACGTCGGCAAGATAGTTAGCAAGATAAAGCCTGAACGCTCTTGCAACGGAAAGTTCGTTAAGAAACCTTATGACTCTTTTATTGTTTACTTTATATGAATCAATTTTTTCAACGTTATCCGCAATGCCGAGAAGACACTTGGCGTCGGTGTACTCGTAATATCTGTCCGCATAAATATTAACGCTGTATCCGTTGTTTTTAAGCTCCTTTAAAAAGTTAGGCTCGGTATATACCATATTAAGATAATCCGCGCCAGCCATATCGCCTTTATACTCATGTCCCGTGAGCATTGAAGATACTGCGGGAAAAGTCCTTGTATACTTTGAAACTGCGCTGTCAAAATATGTAAAGCCCTCAAGGTCATCAAAAAAGCCCGGGTATTTCTTATTATTAACGAAGTCAACGTATTCGGTATCTATTCTGTCAAAAAGGATGTAAATTATATTTTCTTTTTCGGAAACCGAGTCAAGACCTTTTTTAGACAGAACATATTCACAGTTAATATCGTTATCGTGAACTAAATCCTTATTTACAAAATCGGCTACAAGAGCAGAGCCGTTCATACCAACAAGGAGAACGCACAAAAATATAACGGCGGTTTTCCATTTTTCCTTTAAAAACAGGGACGCGTAAACGCAAAACAGAATTATTACCAGATATATAATCGAAAACTTGTAAAAAGCTGCCGTATTAAGCTCGGTAACGTCGCCCGACATAATAACGGGATTTTTGTTGAGCAGGTTTTCAACAACCCCCGAGAGCACGATTCCGAGAATCATCGCCGATACAATATTGAGAAAGAGCTTCTGAAACAGCATAAGGAAGGCACTGATTAATACTGCCACGCCTACAAACTGTAATAAAATCGGTAATACAATATCTTTAAAAGTAAATGCAAACTCCTGCATATTATTTGCATAAATATCTACAGGACCGAAAAGAAACAGCACAAACGAAACCGCAAAACCCGTAAGGCAGGATATCAGCAGTTTTTCTTTAAGTGTATACTTTTTAATATCTGTTTTCTTTTCTTTTTTCATTTGCGTTAATACCAAGTGTAATCCGAGCGGATTTCTTCGGTTAAATTCCAGTTATTTATATCGTGGGCATCTCCCTTTATTTCGTACTTGTTCAAGCCGAGTTTATGGTGGTCAACATCAAAAACCGATTGATAGAAAATACGCGTTCTGCTTTCATTTTCTTTGATATCAAGCGCAGACTTGCCGTAGTTTTTATCACTCTTAATCTTTGCGTCCTTAACTATAATGAGTTTTTTATTATCTGCTTTTTTAGGCTTAATCATTATAGCAGTTGTCACACCTTTATCGGTTTCTTCGTGGAGAGGTGAATCCTCAGTGATGGGTATACCGTGGTCACCCGATATAATTATCGTCGAATTATCATAAACACCGAGTTCTTTTAGATATTCAAGATAAAGTTTAACCGTTTTAAAAGAACCGATTGTCTGGGAGATATCTGTAGCGTCTTCGCTGTAATCGCCGTTTTCATCAAGAATATGAGGAGTGTGCGAGCCGTGCATATAAATGAACGTAAAAGTTTTATCACTGGCGTCAGCCGTCAGCTTGGTGTCCTTATAATAATCGCTGAGCCACGCATCGTTATCATGATAAACTTCGCCCTCGCACTCAAGAGTTGAAAGCTTTGTCGCTAATCCGTAATTAGCGTTAACATACATAATCTGAGTTAAAAACACTTTAACCGTTCTTGCAATTGAAAGTTTAAAAAGATACTCAACAATCTTTTTCTTATTTGCTTTGTATGAGGTTACCTTACTTACATTATCGGCAATTCCTTCGAATGCCTTTGCATCGTTATATTCGTAATACCTGTCGGCATAAATATCGATTTTGTATCCGTTATCTTTCAAATCCTTAAGAAAATCCGAGTTTTGATACGTTGAAGCAAGATAATCGAAAGCAGAAGTTTCAGCCTTGTACTCGTTTCCCGAAATCATAAACGGAACAGCGGGAAAAGTACGTGTATATGTTGAAACCGCGCTGTCAAAATACGTAAAGCCCTCAAGGTCGTCAAAAAAGTCGGGATACTTTTCTTTAACGCTATCGACATATTCGTTATCAAAGCGGTCAAAAAGAATGTATATTATATTTTCTTTCCCTGAAACGGAATCAAGACCGTCTTTTGACAGAACATAATCACAATTAATACTGTTATCATGTATTAAGTCCTTATTAATAAAATCGGAAACGAGGGAAGCCCCGTTCATACCGACAAGCAAAACACAAAGAAAGACAACAACGTTTTTCCATTTTTCAGTAACACAGATTGAGAGAAAAGCAAAGCCGAAAATGCATACTACATAGGTTATAATCATAATGTAATATTCTCTATCAGATGCCTCAGCAACATCACCGGATATTATTTTAGGACTTCTGTTAATAATACCTTCAATAATGCTTGCAACAATCAATGACAAAGGCAGTGAAGATATAATATTGAGAATAAACCGCTGAAAACACATTAACAAAGCGGCTACACCTACCGCGACTCCGACAAAGAGCAGAAAAACGGGTAAAGCCATATCCTTAAAAGTAAATGCGAATTCCTGCATGTTGTTTGCGTAAATATCTATCGGGCCGAAGAGACACAGTACGAAAGAAACCGTAAATCCCGTAAGGCAGGAAATCAGCAGTTTTTCTTTAAAAGTATACTTTTCAAATTCAATTTGTTTCTTCTCTTTTTTCATAATGCACCTATAATTTATAATATATCATTTTATATTATATCATTAATAAATAATATATGCAATATAAAAAACTCCCTGCTTAACAGGGAGTTTAATTATAAATTAATTATTCAGCCTTTTCCTCAATAGCGCTTTCCTTTTTTCTGTTGAGAACGATATTGGTGATGATACCGAGAATAAGAGCGCAAGCGATTTCGGTAAGAGTTACGGAACCGATGTTGAGAGTCATTCCACCGATACCGCTGATAAGGATAACAGCTACTACGAAGAGATTCTTGTTCTGGTCAAGGTCAACCTTCTGAATCATTTTAAGACCGGATACGGCGATGAAACCGTAAAGGGTGATGCAAACGCCGCCCATTACACAAGCGGGGATTGTTGAAAGGAAGGTTACGAACGGACCGAAGAACGAGATTACGATAGCCATAATAGCAGTTGTAAGAATAGTAACGATTGAAGCGTTACCCGTGATAGCTACGCAGCCTACTGATTCGCCGTATGTGGTGTTCGGGCATCCGCCGAAGAATGCGCCAGCCATTGAACCAACGCCGTCACCGAGAAGAGTTCTGTGAAGGCCGGGGTCTTCAAGGAGTTCCTTGTTTACAACTGATGAGAGGTTTTTATGGTCGGCAATATGCTCTGCGAATACTACGAAAGCAACGGGAACGTAAGCAACAGCGATAGTTGCGATATATTTACCGTCGATAGCGGAAAGTCCCTTAGCAGCATTTAAGAAGGTGAAATCGGGAACTGCAACAACCTTCATCTGGCTGAATACGCTGAAGTCGATAATGATTAATTCGGGGTTACCTGTCTTTGTACCGATTAAGGTAAATATAGCAGCAACTATGTAACCTGCAAGGATACCGATAATAAACGGGATGAGCTTAGCCATCTTCTTGCCGTATACCGAGCAAATCATAACTACGAAGAGAGTTATGAGAGCGCAGATAAAGCCGAGCCAGCCGTGAAGTCCCATAATATAGCCGCTTCCCTCGTTGCCTGCAAATTTAAGAGCGTCGCCGATAGCGTTGCCTGCAAGTGAAAGTCCGATGATAGAAACGGTGGGGCCGATAACTACTGCGGGCATAAGCTTGTCAATCCACTTTACGCCTGCAACCTTAACTATGATTGCGATTACAACATAAACAAGTCCTGCGAAGATAGCACCGAGAATGATTCCCGCATAGCCTGCTTCAACCGAAACAGCTCCTGCAAAAGCAGCGAACATTGAGCCTAAGAAAGCAAATGAAGAGCCGAGGAATACGGGGCTTCTGAACTTAGTGAAAAGTAAGTAAACGATAGTACCGATACCTGCACCGAAGAGCGCAGCGGACTGTGACATACCGTTGCCGACGATTGACGGTACGGCGATTGTAGCTGCAAGAATAGCAAGCAGCTGCTGGAATGCAAAGATAATCAACTGCCCTGCTTTGGGCTTATCTTTGATGTCATAAGCGAGTTTCATAGTTTTTCCTCCAAAAAATAATTTATTATTACATAAAAAACGGAGAACGGAGAATGAAAGGCAAATGCCTCTCATTCTCTATTCTCTCATTTATTTAGTACCGAATATTCTGTCACCTGCGTCGCCGAGACCGGGAACGATATAGCCGTTTTCGTTAAGGTGGTCGTCCATAGCCGCGCAGTAGATATCAACGTCGGGATGAGCTTCCTGAAGAGCCTTGAGACCTTCTGGAGCGGCGATAATGCACATAAAGATTATCTTCTTCGGGTTGCGAAGCTTAATCTGGGTAATAGCGTCGATAGCGGAGCCGCCCGTTGCAAGCATCGGGTCAACAACAAATACGTATCTTCTTTCAATATCCTTAGGAAGCTTACAGTAGTATTCAACGGGCTGTAAGGTTTCCTCGTCTCTGTAAAGACCGATATGACCGATACGGGCTGCGGGTACCATCTTGATACATCCGTCAACCATTCCGAGACCTGCTCGGAGAATCGGCACGAAGGCAAGCTTTCTTCCCGCAATCTGCTTACAGTCGGCGATACCGCAGGGGGTCTGAACCTTAATATCCTCGGTCGGAAGGTCACGCGTCGCTTCAAACATCATAAGCATTGCAATTTCGTCGATAAGACGGCGGAATTCCATAGTTCTCGTTTTAACATTACGGAGAATACTGAGCTTATGCTGAATAAGCGGATGGTCAAAAATTACGACTTTTCTTTCCATATTTTTGTCTCCTCTGACACAAATAGATTTATCCTTATGATAATATCAAAAGTGACCTCTTAACGCAATTAAATAACGGTTACAATTAATAAGATATTATTACAAATGTGTTACTTTAATCATATAAAAAGGACACCCCGTCAGAGTGCCCTTTATTCAGTTATTTTACTGTTATTTTTACCTTTTTGCTTACCGCCTTATAATAATCATTTCCGGCAAATTTAACGGTTGCGTTAAAATTACCTTTTTTTGTAAGCTTTATCTTAAATACAGCTTTGCCCTTTGCGTTGGTTATAGCCTTATAAGTCTTTCCCTTAATTATTATAGTTACTTGAACCTTTTTCAAGGCCTTATTCTTGCTTGTTTTAAAAGTTACAGAATACTTCTTGGTTTTTGCGTTCTGCTTAAACGTTTTATTCTTTGCCGTAATTTTGGGCTTGTCTTTGGTGATAGTAACTTTCGCCGTGGCTTTGACTCCTTCACAGGTAGCTGTAACAGTATAAGTATTCGGGCGGATTGCGGTAGAGATACTGTAATTAACAACTCCTTTTGCATCTGTTATTAACCATTGAACTTTGCCGTTAAAATCAACGCTTACCTTCCTTCCCTCAACCGGCTTTGAAAACGAATCATAAACAGTTATCTTCAGAGACGTACTTGCCGTATTATACGCACGTTTTAAGCCTGACATTTTGATTGTTGACACAATGGACGATTTGCTGAACTTAGCTACAAGGTGAGTATCCTCCGTTACCTCAAAAGAATATGAAGCACTCGCTGAAACCTTTACGCCGTTTTTATACCAGCCGTCAAACTTATAACCGCTATTGGGAATTGCCTTTACGTGTGCCGTCGAGCCTTCTAATAATACTGCGCCGCCGTCTGCAGTTCCGCCGCTTTCGGCAGTTACGCTTACCGTACAGTATTTAGTGAACTTTGCAACAAGGAACGTATATCCCGTAACCTCAAACGAATACTCGGCGTCTGACGATACCTTTTCTCCGTTCTCATACCAACCGCTGAATTCGTAATTATTATCGGGAGTTGCGATAACTGTAGCGTTTGCTCCTTTTTCGTAAAGAGCGCCGCCCTGCACGCTTCCGCCCTCGTCAGCGAAAGGCTTAACCTCATAGTGTTCAGTCTGAGGCTCATCGGCAAAGACTACTGTAAGAGTCTTATACTTCAAGCGTTCAAATGTGTAATCAATAACGATAGTAAAGCTGCTTCCTATGGAGTCTGCTCCGGGTCCGCGGCTTAAGCTGTTTGAATCAGCATCAACATATACGTCCGCAACATCATCTTCATTGAAATCGAAACAGCCTTTATTAAGAACATCGTCATAATAGTAATACTCGCTGCCTTCTATAAGAAAACCTGCCAAGTCCTTTTCGGGAAGGACTACGGGGTTTTCATCCGTAAGGTAAACCTCTCCGTCCTGCTGTTCATCAAAAACGGGAGTAACGATTACATCGTGGTTGGGCATAGTGAAATCGCCGTTACCGTATTCATCCGTTATAATCTCAACGCCATTTGCAAGGAAGTTATTTGTGAAATAATATCCTTCAGGGATATTAGCGTCGTTGGCGTTGACTGTAACGGTTGAACCTGCCTCTGCTTCGGTAATTTTATTTATACTTTCATCAAAGAATATAACGTCTTCGCCCGAAAGCTGATAAATCGGAGGAATTTCTTCAAATTCGGCTAATATTGAAACCTCCGTATCAGGCATTTCAAAGCCGTAGCCGCCTTCGTCAAGCCATAGCTCCGTATTACCTGATGTTACATTAATGCACTTTAATCTGTTACCCTCGTCGGGAGTAACGGTCAAATAAACATTTTCACCCGATTCGGCAGAATTTTTATTTGCGCTGACCGTACCGTTTCCGGTAGTATTAATGTTAATTGCGCTGACAGGTATTGCTTCAAATTCAGCATATAAGTAAACATCAAAGGCAGGCATATTGAAAATGTAAGGATAGCGGAAATCTACACCCTCGGTCATAAAACTTATATCTTTAAGTCTGTATCCGCTGTCTGCATACGGAATGAGATTTACGTCCCAGCCTGCGGGAACACCGTCCGTCTCATAGCCCGTATCAACCCTGCCGTGACCGTTAGTATTAATAGTCAGCTTATATGTTATTCTCTCAAATACCGCGCGAATAACGGTGTACGGCTTAGCAGTCATTGTGAACGAGGCGTTTTCTTCTCCGTTTACGGTAACGTCGCCCGATATAACTTCCCATTCCTTGAATTTCCAGCCAGCATCGGGAGTTGCGGTGAGATTTACCGTTTCCCCTAATACCGCGGTATTTTTATCGGCACCAGCCGTTCCGCCAGTTGCAGCAACAACGGTTATAGGGTTTTCTATCTTTTCATATACAGGCTGAACCGTCACGTCCTCAGCGGGCATCATAAATGAATCATGCTGAACCGTCGTACTTCCCGAAACAACTTCCCAGTCCTTGAACACCCAGCCTTCTGACGTTTTGGGGTCAAGGTGAATAAGCGTTCTCTCATACGCTTCGGACCTGTCGGCAGTGGCGTTTCCGCCTTCTGTTTTAACAACATTAATGTTAAATATTACTCTTTCCCACTTTGCGTATAAGGTCATATCTTCTTCAACAGTGTTGTCAAAATTCCACTCATTTACGCACTCGGGCTCAGTGTACCAGCCTCTTAATTCCCACTGGTGAACGCTCGGAGCAGCGGGCTCGGTAACCTTATCTTTACTGCTGACGAGGTTCTGTGAAGCGGGAGCGCTTCCGTGACCGTTCGCGTTGAAATTAACTGTTACATTAAAGTGAACTTTACAGTTGGTCAGACCTGCATTCCAGCCGTTCTTTTTGTTTATTGCGTCCCATTCCGCCTTAGTTCCGTCGAAGTAGATATCCTTAAGATTATCGCAGTATGCAAACGCATAGTTGCCGATATTCTTAACGCTGCTCGGGATATGCACCTCAGTCAGCTTTCCGCAGTTTGCGAAGGAATAATCGCCTATGGTTTTAACGGTTGAAGGAAGCTCAAGAGTCGGAATTTCAACATAGCGGAAGGTTTCTTTACCTGTATTTGTAACGTTATTCAGATTGAGTGAAGTTACCGCAAAGGCATTCCATCTGTGAGACATAACAGTCTGCTTATCGAGAAATTCGTCATCGGAAATGCTGTCAACGGTAAGCTCGCCCGACTTTGTAAGCTTCCAGTAAAGGTTGCTTCTGTCGTATTCATAGCCTGTTCCGTCCCAGGAATCTCCGCACCAGCCGAACCAACCGTCGGTACAGTTTGCTATAAGCTTCGGAGAAAAGCGAACGATTTCACCGTTCCAGTTTGATATGGAACCGTTATAATCTACGTCGCACTCGCTGTCAATGCAGGCAAACGTATCGTTATACATACGCGCGGGCTTAGAAATAGTTACTTTTTTCAGATGGTCGCAGTCTTCAAACGCGCCGGTTGAATACTCCTTGCCTATAACAGTAACATTAGGCAAAGTAAGCTCGCTGAGCTGACTCCCAGAAAAAGTGCCGTAGGTAACTTCCTTAATTGAATCGGGAAGAACATTACTGTAAAGCAGGCTGTTTCCGTCCTCGCTGACAACGTCTATTTTACTGAGATTGGTACAGCCGTAAGTGTCAGGAGTTGAGGTCATACTCATATCAACATATAACGCGAGCGTCCTCAAATTATAATACTCTTTTAAATGCATCATACATTCAATAACTTTAAGCCCTGCGATTTGTTTTGGAAGAAGCAAGGCGGCTATATACTTGTTTCCGGTGTTTCCGGTAATAACACATTCAGTATTAGCAGAGTTTCTAATAAATGTCCAATCGCCATCCTGCTCTGCGTAAGCAGAAAGAGGCAATACTGCGAATGTCGATATTATCATTAATACCGATAATAATAAAGACAATAACTTTTTCATAAATTTCACTCCTTTATATTAATAATTTAATTATACTACAAACCTTCAGAAAATAATACAAAAAAATTGTTAATATTTACAGAACCTTGTTAAGATACTGTCCCGTATAGGATTCCTTAACCCCTGCAACCTCCTCGGGAGTACCCTCAGCGACGATATTTCCGCCGCCCTTTCCTCCCTCGGGACCGAGGTCGATTATATGGTCGGCGCATTTTATCACGTCGAGATTATGCTCGATTACGACTATCGTATTACCGCTGTCAACAAGCATATTGAGAACGTCGAGAAGCTTTGATACGTCGGCGGTATGAAGTCCCGTCGTAGGCTCGTCGAGAATATAGATAGTCTTACCCGTCGAGCGCTTTGAAAGCTCGGTTGCGAGTTTTACCCTCTGCGCCTCGCCGCCCGAAAGAGTCGTCGCCGGCTGACCGAGTTTTACATAGCCGAGCCCGACGTCGGAGAGGGTTTTGAGCTTTTTTGCAATCTTCGGCTGCGCTTCAAAGAATTCGAGCGCCTCGTCAACTCTCATTTCAAGCACGTCATATATGTTCTTGCCCTTGAATTTAACCTCAAGCGTTTCCCTGTTATATCTTCTTCCCGAGCAGACCTCGCAGGGCACGTAAACGTCGGCGAGAAAATGCATTTCAATCTTAACTATTCCGTCGCCCTGACACGCCTCGCAGCGACCGCCTCTTACGTTGAATGAGAAGCGGTTCGGCTTGAAGCCGCGTTTTTTTGACTCGGCGGTTGAGGCGTATAAATCGCGTATATCGTTAAAGACGCCCGTATATGTCGCGGGGTTTGACCTCGGAGTTCTTCCTATCGGCGACTGGTCGATATTTATTACCTTATCAAGCGCGTCAAGCCCCTTCATTGAAGAGAACCTGCCCGTATGCTTTTTAGCGCGGTTGAGCTTATTTGCAAGGTGCGTGAAGAGAATTTCATTAACGAGCGAGCTTTTTCCTGAGCCCGAAACGCCCGTAACGGCAATAAACTTACCGAGCGGGAATTCTACGTCAATTTTTGCAAGGTTATTTTCCTCCGCACCGTAAACGGTGAGCTTTTTACCGTTACCGCTGCGGCGTGATTTGGGAACGGGTATGCTGCGCTTTCCGCTGAGATACTGCCCGGTTATACTGTTTTCGCAGTTCATTACATCCTCGGGAGTTCCCGCTGCAACGAGCTCGCCGCCGTGTATTCCCGCGCCGGGGCCTATATCTACAAGATAGTCCGCCGAACGCATGGTTTCTTCGTCGTGCTCTACGACAATAAGCGTATTGCCGAGGTCGCGGAGATGACGGAGAGTTGCGAGCAGTTTGTCGTTATCCCTCTGATGAAGTCCGATTGAGGGCTCGTCAAGTATATACAGCACTCCCATAAGCGAGGAGCCTATCTGGGTTGCAAGGCGTATCCTCTGCGCCTCGCCGCCCGAAAGGGTTCCGCTGTCACGCGATAGAGAAAGATAGTCAAGTCCTACCGAATTAAGGAAGGTAAGGCGTTCTTTTATCTCACGGATAACGAGGTTGCCGATAAGCTTTTCTTTTTCGGTCAGTTTAAGATTCTCCATAAATTCAAGCTCTTCGTTTATGGACATTTTACAGAATTCATAGATATTCAGCCCGCCGACGGTTACGGCAAGGGGCGCGCTTTTTAATCTTGCGCCGCCGCATTCGCCGCAGCGGCAGTCACGCATAACGGCTTCTATATCCGCTCTTGACCAGTCGGAGGTCGTTTCACGGTAACGGCGGGACAGGTTGCCGACTATTCCCTCAAAATCGTTAAGATACGTGCCCGAGCCGTAGGCGGTAACCCTTTTCATTTTTATCTTTCTTCCGCGCGTACCGTTAAAAATTACGTCGAGCGCTTCTTCGCTGAGCATTTCAACGGGCATATCAAGCGAGAAGTTATATTCCTTTGCAAGAGCGTCAATATACATTCTTGCAATAGAGCTTCCCTCGGCTACGTTCCAGCCGCTCGCCTTAATCGCGCCCTGATTTATTGAGAGTTTTTTATCGGGGATAATCAAATCCGTATCAATCTCTTTAAAGGTACCGAGTCCGTCGCATTTCGGGCAGGCACCGAAGGGGTTGTTGAACGAGAACATGCGGGGGCTCATTTCCTCCATGCTCGCGCCGTGCTCGGGGCAGGCGTAGTTAAGCGAAAACAGTTCTTCCCCCTCCCCTATGAAATCGACTAAAACAACGCCCTCGCTAAGTCGGGTTGCGGTTTCAATCGAGTCCGAAAGGCGTGACTTAATCTCGTCCTTGATTACAAGGCGGTCGACGATAACCTCAATATTATGCTTAATACTCTTCGGACTCTGACGTAGCCCTGCTTTCTTATATCGGCGAGCTCTTTTACGAATTCGCCCTTCTTGCCTCTTGCAACGGGCGACATAACCTGAATTTTCGTTCCCTGCGGGTAAGCCATAATCTTATCGACTATCTGGTCAACGGTCTGCTGCGAAATTTCTCTTCCGCAAACGGGACAGTGAGGTATACCTATCCTCGCCCACAGCAGACGGAGATAATCGTAAATCTCGGTTACCGTTCCGACAGTTGAACGCGGGTTTTTGCTCGTCGTTTTCTGGTCGATTGATATGGCGGGAGAAAGCCCCTCGATATAGGAAGAAAGACTTTCAACGTAACGCCTCTGCCCCTCGGCATAGATTGTGTCAAAAGCGAGCGAGCTCTTACCCGAGCCGGAAAGCCCCGTAAATACAATGAGCTTGTCCCTCGGGATTTCTATATCAATATTTTTGAGGTTGTGCTCCCTCGCACCTTTTACAACGATATTCTTATTCATAGAAATATTCCTCTAATCCCTTTTGTCCCATTTCGGTAACGGGCTTAATCCATTTTTTACTCTTATACCTGACAAGGCACATAATGATTTTAACGTAATCCTCCGCAAGATACATAACGATAAAGCAGATAAGAAACGGCGCCTTGAATACGTATGCCGCTATAAGCGTTGCGGGTATTGAGAAGAGCCACAGCCCCGTCAAATCTATTTTTGCAGCGGTTGAGGTATCGCCGCCCGAGCGCAGAATTCCGACTACGAAAACGAAGCCAAGCGTTCTTACGGGCATCTCAATACCGTAAATCATAATTATACTTTCTGCGCTCCTCAACGTCAGCTCGCTTATGTTATTACCCATATCGAATATACCGACAAGCGGAGTTTTGAAGATAACCGATATTGCGCCAACAATGACAGCTGCCGCGGGTACGATAATAAGAAAGCGCCTTGAATCCTTAATTCCCGTATCAATATCGCCCTTGCCGACCGATTTACCTACCATTACCGAGCAGGCGCTGCAAAGGCCGATAAAGAATACGTACGAGATATTCTCAAAGCTTCGCTGAATTGTAATCGCGGCAAAGTATTCGTAACCCATATTTGCAAATATCAGATTGAAAACAAAAGTACCTGAGCCCCACAGCGTTTCGTTAATAATAACGGGGACTGCTCTTTTTGCAAACACGGATATATCTTTTTTAGTAAACGAAAATACGTTGCTGATTTTCGTAATAATAATATTCGGATATAAGGGTTGCAAGCGCTGCGCCGCGAATACCCATTTGAGGAAATCCGAGTTTACCGAATATCAGCGCGTAATCAAAGAAGATGTTGAGCCCCGTTGTAACAACAGAAACGTACATCGGTATCCTTACCTTTTCCGTCGACCTTAAAACAACCGAGAGGACGTCCAGAACGGCTATAGCGGGATAGGTAAAGGCGATAACCGTAAGATAGCTGCTTCCGTATTCTATTATCGTCTTATCGCGGTTGAACATACCTATTACGATATGCGGAAGGAAGAAACTCATAACGAAAAATACGGCTGACACCAGAAGCGAAAACGAAAGGGCTATACCCATAGTTTTTCGTATTCCCTGCTTATCCTTCGCGCCCCAGTACTGCGCGACGAAAACACCCGTTGCAGAACAGGTTCCGAATATTACCATATTCATAAGCCAGCCCCACTGCCCCGCCATACCTACCGAGGCGAGCTGCTCGTCGCCGAGACTGCTCACGAAGCGAGTATCAACAAGGGTAAAGGAGCTTGTCAGCATATTCTGAAGGGCT
>CAJOER010000027.1:0-20196 GCA_905233805.1 uncultured Eubacterium sp.
CCGCTTTCTCTCGCGAGCCGTTATATGCGGGCGCAAGGCTTTTACCCTGCGGCGCGATAAGAGTATAGGTCAGCGGAATACGGTCATTTGAACGGTTCATATGATGGCGCTGTTTTCCGAAGAAGGTGCCGAAGGGGTTCATCTTTACCCTGCCGCCCTCTTCAAGCCTCATCGGGCAGTACGCCATAGATGAAAGTACGCCGCGCGCGTTGCCGATAAGAAGTCCTTTCTTTCCGTCGGTAACACCTATAACTCCTGCCGAAAGCTGGTTGTTAAAGGAGTCAAGGGTTTTGTTTTTTCCGTCGGCTTCGCCGTAGGACGCCGTGCGGAAGGTTGAAATATCGCCCTCAAAATTACGTTTGATTACCGATACCTCGCCGTCGTTACTGAATGAAAGGCAAAGCGGTACCGCTTCCTCCCATTTCATATCCGTATACCTGCCGAGGGTAGAGTTTTCGGTTGAAATAGCGTCGCGCTCCGCGGTGTAGGGATAGTCCACATCGCTGATAATGAAAATGCCCTCAGCCGCATCGGAGGTGAAGAAGATATAGCTGAAGCTTCCCTGCTCTTGCGCGTTCGGAAGCATAACTCTTCCGCTGAGACGAACAGCCTTTCCTCCC
Organism: uncultured Eubacterium sp.; assembly: GCA_905233805.1. Taxonomy (GTDB): domain Bacteria; phylum Bacillota; class Clostridia; order Oscillospirales; family Acutalibacteraceae; genus Eubacterium_R. Next base: position 621 of record CAJOER010000027.1, read on the forward strand.
GTAACATCAATGCTTTCCATACTGTCAAAGCAAAAGCCGTATTTCTTTTTGCCGTAGGTCAGGTATGAGGAAAGGAAGCCGCTGCCGCCGATAGTTTTTCCGTTATAAGTAAAACTCTTAATTCCGTTACTATCCGAAAATTCAAGTCTTGCGCCGCCGCTTTCAAGAACTCTGACGCTTTCTTCCTGCCCTGACGGTTCAATTTCTTTCGCCGTAATTCTATAATTGTCCTTAATCTCTTCAAAGCGAAGCATAATGAAAACACTGTCGTTTCCCATAGGTACGGCAGTACAGGCGCGAAGCCCTTCGGCTTCAATTTCAATTCTCTTTTCCGAATTACAGGAAAGCTGAACGCATTGAAGAAGGCTGCCGCTTGTATTATAAACAGTCAGTTCTCCGTTTTTGTCCGTTGCAAAGGCGTTCAGTTTTTCGGCAAGGGCGTTAGCCGCTGTTTCGCGCTGAATATTCAGCACGGGAGTTGCAAGCCCGAAATGAGTAGTCGAAAGAAGCTTGATACGGTTCAAAAAGTCGGTTTCGTCCGCCTTTGCTTTTTCGGCTATACGGCTGCGCTCAATCGCCGTCCATATTTTTCTGTTATACGGCTTTTCAGACCACGAGGCATAGCCCGTAAAGTTGCCGTCGGCGGTGTCCTGCGTAAATGAAACCGTACCCGCGCTTTCGTGCGTTTTAAGGTAACCGCCCGGAGTGTCAAATACGACGTAATCCAAATCCGCAACCTCTTTAACAAGTCCGCGGATGCCGTCGGTGTTTGCAATACGGCTGCCGACAACGGGAAGGTCCAGACTCTCCCAGAATATCGCGTCCGCGTCCATATTGATAAATAAAAACAAATCGTTTTTAATCTCGCCGCTGAGCTGCTTTTCACGAAGTCCTTTTACCCACGCGCGAAGACAGCCCGCGTCGCAGACATCGGCGTTAGAATAAGTCGGTATTACCGTCAGTCCTTCGCCTTTATATTCAAAAGTCAGCGGATTAAACGCCTTTTCGTCGTCGAGAAGAGGTATGAGCGTCTTAAACGCGTCAAACGGTACGCAGGAATAATAAAGACAAAGCGCCTTAACGCCGAGTTTATTATACGTGTGAACCTGAGAGGGCGTGAACATAACCTCCTGAGGACGGACAATTTTTTCATACGTGCCGAAAATGTCCTGCAATCCGCTGCCCTGCGGGTTGGCTACCGCAAGTTCAATTGACGCTTCAAGTTCATTTTCCTGCATAGCACCGAGCGCGCCGTTTGAGTAGCCCATAATAATATTTTCGTCCCCGTGCTCTTTAACGCGCTTTTTCATACCCTCGATAATATCGGGCGCGTATTCGGGCAGAATCTGTTCAAGGGAAAAGAAGTTTTCGCTGTCCCAGGTGCCCTTAACGGGAATTCCTTCAGCGTTCAGTTCGTCAAGCGCCGCAATTGTTTTCCTTATGATACGGATATCGGAGCCGAAGCCCTGCTCGTCGTTGGTGTCCCCTCTGTAAGAGTGATAACAGTTTACGTGAAAACCGTATGCAATATGAATTTTAAAGTCCATAACGTCCCTCCTTTTACCGCTTTTATTCTAACATAACCGTTAATTCGTTTCAACAGTTTTACAACGGTGTTAAAATATGATATAATAAATAAAAAATCTTTGGGAGATTGATATGAAAAAGGCGTTTTCAGTCGCTTTATGTTTACTTATACTGCTGCTTTTGTGCAGCTGTAAAGCAAAGGAGCAAAACAATATGAACACCGATAAAGCAGTTACTTTTATAAACGGAGTTACCGAGGCAGACCTGTGGATTCTTCCGAAAACTCAGGAAAACCTTAAAACCACCTTATGGGGAACCGCAACCGCGGCGAGTATCGGCACCGGCGAAAGCCGTCAGGTTCCGCTTTGCGAGGGCGGCGACGACGGGCTGTATCTTATAAGGATGATTGATACGGATAAGTTTTATTACTCCGCCAACGACGTTACCCTGAAAGAGGGCTGGACGCTCGAGGTAAAAGAACACGAATACCACCGCGTCACTCTTGAAGTTAAGGACGAAAACGGAAAAACAAACAATACTTACGAAGTATTCTCGGCAAAACTGTAAAAAGGCATAATAAAAAGCACCCTCACGGGTGCTTTTTATCTGTATTATTCGGGCTGAACGGCTTTGTATTCCGTAACATTAAGTATGGTTTCGCCGTCAATCTGCGCCGCGCAGGGACGGGAGAAACTAACCGTAATTTCATTTCCCGTGAATATCTTAACCATATCGGTTTTGCCTACGTGCTCGCCTTTAAAGATTGAGGGAAACGCCATAAGCGCCTTTATTTTCGACTTGCAGTGATAGATTACGACCGTCAGTTTTCCTGAAAAGCGGTCCTGCTCGGGAGCCATATCCATACCGCCGCCGTAGTACTTGCCCTTCATAGTAGGAGCAATCCATACGTTATCAAATTCGTGCTTTTCTCCGTCAACCGTAACAACTGCGTGACAGGGTTTGAAATGGAAAAGCAGTCCCTTGATTGCAATTCCCGAATAGTTGATTTCCTCCTGCGGATTCTGCTCTTTAATCCGGTCCGCAACCTCGCAGCAGTAACCGTCTATTCCGAAGCCCATATTATTGATGAAAAGCTTTTCCTGCCCGTTTACATATACGGTCGGGAGTTTTTCAAGATACTGATTAATCAGAACTTCCTGTCCCGGTGCCTTGCCGATATCTGTAAGGAAATCGTTACCCGTTCCGCTTCCGAAAAGATAGATATTGTTTTTGATTTCAACATCTTTAACCGCGTTGATAAAGTAGTTGAGAGTTCCGTCTCCTCCTACGAGAACAACCTCGTCGTCGCTTTCAAGATTGCTGAGATATGCGGGGTAATCCATACCAACCGCGTCAACAAGCTCGGTTCCTGCGGGAACGTTCGGCTTAATGCCGTTATTTGCAAGAGAATTATAAAGATAGTATTTCATAATTTGCCTCCTTTTTTAAATCAGACCTAAAACAATCAGGAATTCCCCGATTGAATATGTGAGCATTACAACAAAATGAGTTTTCAGACGTCCGTCCTTCTTGAAACGTACGAAGAACAGCGACGTATCCGAAATGAAGAACAGCGCCGCGCCGAGAGCCGTAGTTATTGTGGCGGCGGTCGGATTGCTTACGCAGCGGAAAATTGCAAAACAATTCATTGCGCCGTTGATAAGAAGATAGAAGAACATCGGATAAAACATCGCTTTCGGAAGATGCTCTTTAAGCTTTGAGAAAATGTAGGCAACCGTTACCGCGAAGAATACCGACAGAAGAACAATCAGCACAACGGGTATGGCAGAAAAAACAATGTCCCTGCAATAACCCCACTTGTTGCCCTTGGGAATCAGCAAAACGTCCCCGAGCCAGCTGAAAATCAGCGCAAGAATAATCGCAACCGAAACCGAGCTTGCAGTGAGAACGTAAAAGCCGAGCAAAGCAAGGAGTATAAACGGCTTTGTAACGTTTCTTAACTTAGTGTTTTTCTTAAGCGACGCATACAGATGTATTGCGGTTGATATAACAAAAACAGCCAGAAAAACGTATTCCATAAAGCACCCCCGTTTTAATCGTTAAATGCATAAAAAATGCCATATATATAATAACACAAACGCAGGAAAATAACAATATACTTGTTTGAAAGAAAAGGGTAAAAATAAAATCTCCCGCAAGGAAAGCTTGCAGGAGATTTTTAATCCTATTCAGATTCAGTTTCTTCGATTTCGTCATCTTTCGGCGGGCGTTCACCGCGGTACCTTACAAACAGTACGTCGGTCAGGAGCGCCAGTCGTCGCGGATAACAATTGGCTGAGTTATATCTTCGGTAAGTATAAACGCAATTACCGAGATAACAAGCGCAAGGATTTCCATTATAACGCCTGTTCTCATCTTTTTAATAAAGTCTTTCAAATCGTCAATCAGCGTCTGATACCTGTTTACTTCGTTTTCGTCCACATATTCCTCATCGTCAAATTTTTTGACCATATTTTTAGCATATCTTAGCTGATGATACTTCTTTCTTATGAAGAACAGCGGAAGAAGCGTCAGAAGGGTCGCGATAACGCAGATAAGGTTAAGCAGCGCCCAGTGGGAATCGTCCGTATCATGGCCGATTTTTCCGACGGTATGGAACGCAGGTACGGAATCCTCATCCTCTTTTTCGCCTGTTTTCGGCGGAAGCGAGCGTCGGGTTGCATTTGCAAAAACGACAACGCGCCCGTTGGTTGAGCTATCTGCGCAGGTTGAAAGCGCAACGACCTTCTTTACGTCGTCAGTGCTTAAATCAACGAAGTTACCGGCGTTTTTGGAAAGATATTCCATCAAAAGCGGAATACTGTCGCGGTTTGAGGAATCAAGATAATATACCATATTATCGTAAGCGTCCGTCTTTAAAAATGCAAATACTCTTAAATCATAGTTGCCGTAAGGAGTCTGCAAAACGCCGTCCCTGTGGTTAAGGAAATAGCTTACGTTTTCATATTTCTCCAAATCGCCGAACATTGTGCCGTTTACAACGTGATGGCCGAAGATAACATTATATTTGTCTTTGTATGCCCTGTCGTTTGAGGTTGAAAGATATATCGAACCGGTAAGGGACTGCTGTCCGTAAATATTCTTGTTGATATATTCCCAGTCGTCTTTTCCCTGCGCGATAGGGTAGTCTATGTGCGTGTCAAAAATCGTAATCCAGGCGTTTACGTCCTCGTTGATTTTCTGAAGCTCTTCAAAGCTCTCCTTTGAGGAAGAGTTTTCGTCGGGTCTGTAAACAAGTAAGTCCCGCGACAGGAAACCGCTTTTTCCTGCATAAACGTTATCAAAGAGCATATAAGCGCCGTAGATGATTACTAAAATTGCAAGCAGCGCGGTGAACACGCCTAAAACTCTGTCGGCTGTTCTCGCTGCTGATTTAATATGCTTCAAACGTATTCACCTCACTCTCTTTTTATAGATTACAGGTTGTGGCTTCTGACAACCGTAAGAACCGTTCCGCTGATTTCGTCCTTGCTTACGGTTCCGTAGTAACGGCTGTCCTCGCCGCTCTGGCGTTTGTCAACCAGAACAAAGCATTTTCCCTCTTCAACAGTATAGGGATATGACAAGAATTCCCAGTATTTTTCGGTTTCGTGGAAAATGTTCTTTTCAATCACCGAATTTCCGTTTATAACCAGTCTTTTGTCATCGGTAATGTCAACGGTATCTCCGCCGACTGCAACTACCCTTGCAACATACTGAGTATCGTTCTTTTTAAGCACGATAACGTCGTCTGCCTTCACGTTCTTATCAAGACGGTAATAGATAAGCATATCGCCGCCGTCAATACGCGGCGCCATATCGTCGTTCGGCGCGTGGGTAATACCGATAAACACGCCGAACATAAGCCATACCATTACTATAACGATAAGCGCGTGGAAAAGGAAGAGCTGCGGATAGTGCATAGGGCTTAAGCCCTTCTTCTTTTTCTTTTGTTCCTGTTCTTTATTCTTTTCCATATCAACTAATTAGATAGCTTCGGTTTCTTTTCTTCTCGCCTTTGTTCTTGTAGCAAAGAGAACGAGTGCGCCTGCGCATGCAAGAAGAAGGATGAAGGGTGCATAGCGAAGAACTACGCCCGTGGGTGAAATTGATGCAAGATTGTTTATAAACTTAACCTGGCTGTAATCTGTAGCTGCTGAGTCTACTGCTACGGATGTATTGCTGTTATCTGTATCGTAAGCAGAAACTGCGCCTACTGCAAGAGTAGCTGTTGAGCCGGAAGCAACTTCAGCCTCATTAACGAGAGTTGAGGTTTTGCCGTTGATAGTAACCTTATATGTTGAGCCGGTATCGTTGGTTTCAACATAGCCAACAGTTGCGTGGGGGTTAAGGCCCTTGATTTCAAGAGTATCGCCGTCAGCAAGGGTTGTTGAAATGCTTGTTCCGGTTGCTGCGCTGCCGTTGCTGTAATAGGTAAGACTGTTGTTGTTTACTGTTACTGCAAACGGGAATGCGTGGTTCTTGTCGCCCATGTCACCGGTAACCTGCTTTTCAAGCTTAACATTGTATGTACGGTAAACGTCGGTGTTTTCTGTAACTGTACCTGTGCCGGCGTCGGTTGTGGTTTCATATTCTTTTGTATAACCGCCGTCCTTATCGCCTGCAGTTGCGCTGTTTGTCTGAGTAAGAGCATAACCTGCAACCGCAACGCCAGAAGTACCGTTCTTAATATATACGTCAAGATAACGGTCTTTGTTGTAATTATCCTTACGGGTGATACCTGCTGTAAAGAGAGCAGAGGTAGCAGTTGTATCAGAAATCTTATAACGGTAAATACCAACCTGTGAGAACTTTGTAAGGTCAATATTAACAGTTAAATTCTGAGTGATTTCCTTGCCGCTTGAGGTAATTCCGCTAACTTCTCCTGCTGTGAATGCAACAGAGTTGCTTGCAAGTGTAGCGCCGCCGGTAGGACCTTCTACTACGTCAACACCTGAAACTTTTGCGCCTGTAGCCGGTGTTACGGGTGCGATTGTGTAAGTGTAGGTGATGTTGGGGTTGTAATATGTGCCTGATTCATCATTTTTCAATGTGATGCCCTTGGGGATTGTTAAAGTGGTATCGTCAGTTGATATTGCACCGGGGTTTGCGCCGCCGTCAATAGCTTCTGCAAATGCCGCAAAGGATGTTGCCATAAGGAGTACGGAAAGTACTATGGCGATTAATTTGCTTAATACTGATTTCTTCATAAGAAAATCTCCTTTCAAATAATGATTTATAATAATGTTTTTTATACTTGTTTATCCCTTAAAAAAGCGGAAAAGCGGAATTAATTTTTATATTGAACCTGTACCTCCTCTGCGTTTTCTTGAAATGATTATTATCATTCCAGCCGCAAGTGCAGTTGCAGGAAGCAACAGAAGAGCATAACTCTTCAAGTTAAGGTTTGTTCCTGTCGGAGGCGGAATAAACTGTTCTTCGTCGTAGAAGGTAACTACCCTTCCCGTTTTATCGGTAATAAGCGTTCCCGTACCGTTATACGAATTGTTTTTGTTAACTGTCTGGGTGCTTATTCCCGCATTGTGGATATACAGCTTATCCTTACTGCCGCGGTATGCTCCGCTAAAGCTGTAAGTTGCACCGTCGCCTTCGGGAAGAACGAACTTAATCGTTTCACCCGGAGCAAGCGTTATTTTGCTTGAGGTGTAAGGCTCACGGCCAAACGGACTTATAACCTCGTTGATATGGCCTGTGTAAACCGTTCCGTTGTAATTTGAGAATGAAACGTTTACTTCAAGCGAATCAGCGGTTTGATTAACAAATGTAAGATATACCATCGGTTCCCATACCGCATACAGAGTGTTGGGGGCATTTTTGTCAATGCCTATTTCCGCATCCGCAGCATGCTTCGGAACATAGTTTCCGGGGTCTGCGGTATCATTCCAGCCAAGGAGCATATAGCCCGTGCTGTGGGTAAAGTTGCGGTAATAACTCATCAGTTCAACTGCGGTATTGTTTATCTGCTTTTCAAAGTGCAAAACTTCATCATCGGTGTCAGCGTAAATATACGAATCTCCGGGAAGTCCATGGTCATTGACCTCTCCGCCGTTTGCGTCAAGCAGAAGCTTTGCAACACTTACGCGCCTCATCATATTGTCAGTCGGCTCGTAGAAAGCTTCAAGATGTATACATCCGCTGCTGTTTGCAAAGTCGGAATTAATATAGAATTCTTCACCGGGGTCGTAATATACGCCGTCTTCAAGCGGATTGCCCAAACCGTCAACTATGCGCCAGCCTTCAAAGGCGTAGCCCGGGGTGATATCAGTCGGTCCTGCAAGGGCAACGGCTGCCGCCCGGTCGGTATATTTACCGCCGTCAAAGTTAGCTGCATCGGGGTCGGTGGTCTGAGTTATCGTACCGCCTATGTTAGCTCCCGTCATAACGGGGTTATAGGCAAGGTAATACAGCTCGTTTCGTTTCCATACAGCCCTGATTTTACGGTTGCTGTCAACCTTATCGCCGAAGTTGTACTGCGATGATGACATCGTGCCGTCCTCGTTTACAAGGTACCAGCCCATAAGGGTGTAGGATTCGTTGCCGTAAAGTTCACGGTAGCGCTGATTGCTTATACACGACCTGAACGTTTCATAGCTCATACCCGAGGAGGCGTAAGTATATCCGCCGAAGTCCTCATTATTATAGTAATCGTGGTAATCGCCGTCCGCCCTGTAAGGTATGAACAGTGCGTTACGCAGGTTAGCGTTAATTCCGTAGCCGGCGTTTTCATCGTTAAAGGTGGTGTTGAGGTAAACATAATCGCCGTTTTCATCCGGAACGTGAGTTCTGCTGATGTTTTTATATTCACCTATCGTGTCACCGTATGCCAGCCAGAAATATGTTGACGGTCTGTCGGTGCCGTTAATATGGTCAAGCTCCGCGCCGTTGGGGTCAACCTCAACTAAGTACCAGATGTGGTCCCAGTGGGCGTACATAACCATATTTGCGTTCGGCATAGTCGAATTCAGGTCAATGTCTGGCGCGTCGTTTACGTCACCGACGTCAGCCTTATACCAGCCGAGGAAATTATAATGCTCTCTTTCGGGATTATAATAATCCGCGTTGGTATTAATATAATCGCCAATCCTTGCGCCGTATGGAATGTTATTAATTACATATGATTGCGGTGAGCCTGCATAATTGTAATTAATAGTCAGCGACCATGTATTTCTCTTATGATATACATGAAGCGGCAGATTTACTGGCGCGCTGTTTCCCGGGTTGACACTTCTGCTTCCTCCCGAAGCGCTGAAGCCGTTATTACCCGTGAAAGTGAAATTAGCGCTGGTTGCTGAATATCTTGCAGCTACTCTGTTTTCAATGGAATAAGTACCGTCAAGATTCTGCTTATAGTGATAAATATAGTTATTACCGGGAGTTCCGCTTCTGTAAAGATTATACGGATTATCCTGGATAAAACTGTCTAAAAGCGACTGAGTTTGATTATCGTCTTGCCACTGATATGCTGACACATCAGTCCATGCGTAACCGTTCTGGGCAAAGGTCTGGCCGTAAAGACCGGTCCATGTCAACATCTTGGTATAGGTGCTGCTTGTTGTGCGCGTATAACGGGTACCTTTATATTCGTTACCGTTATAGGTCCAGGTGTAACTTGTAGTTGTTCTGGTGTTCCAGTATAACTGACTGTAATTTCCGTTATTCCTTCTTCTGTAATATGTGTTGGGATATTGCGGATTTGTTACAGCAGAATAGTTGTTGCCGTTTCTCTCGTAAACGTTTCCGGTATATTCAGTTGTGCTGCCATCAGTCTGCGTCAGGAAATACTCGGTAACAGTTGAGCCGTTTTCTCTTGTAAGCTGAACATACTCGTTGTCTACAAATCCGTACTGCGTACCGTCATTGCCTGTAGTAGCGCTGTAAATGTACGCAGGGGATACAGCATCGCTCGGAGCGGTATCGTTTCTTTGGTAATAGAAGTTAATAACTCTTAAATCTCTGTCGTAATAGACATTCATTACCGTTGTATCGTCCGACTTAATCTTATTATCGTTATTAACGGTGTAATGGCTATAATAAAAACCTTCATAGTTTTTATTCATATCCGCGTTAGTCGGAGTAAGCGTTGTGCCCGATGCGCCGTTTCTGGTTTCGGTTGTATCGTAATCGTATGTTTTAACGGTAGCGTTTTTATCGTCGTTTACCGACTGCTTCCAGAAAACAACCGTATAGTCCGCGGTGGAAATTTCCGTCCAGCGAGCGTAGAGCTTCAGGTCCTCATCAAGCGTTAACTGTCCGTTATTAATGATATTGTTATCACCAAGGTCATAGGTTCCGTTTACTATTGAGCCAAAACGGTAGCCGGGCCTTGTTGTTGTTCTGAGTGTTTCAACCGAATTGCCCTGTACTACAAAGCGGGAGGGAACGTATTTTGCTCCGTTACCGCTGCCGCCGGTATCAAAGGTAATCCAGCGTGCCTGCAGGAATACGGGGTAAAGATGACATTCCGTATCGGTTTCATCAACCCTGATGTATTTTTCAACTTCGGTATTTTCTTCATCTACCGTCTGAATAATTGTGCCTTCGTTGTTCCAGCCCCAGAAAACAACTCTCTGTCCGTCGGGGGGCTGAGCGCGAACGTCGCTTATCAGAATATCCTTATAGCGGTTTTCACCGAGCGCGACGAGCTTTCTTGTTAAAACGTTTATACCGCTTGACTGGTCCTCTTCATTTTCATGGAAGGTTACAAACCTGTAGTTTGAATACAGAGGAGCAACGTAAATATCGGTATCCACAGTTTCCGAAACGGTTATCATTCTGTTGAACTCAACGCGTTCGGGATTTGCGTCCCATTTGTATCTTACGTTTCCGTTTTCGGATGAAATATAGTTAACTACGTACCAGCCGTAGAAGTAAAGTCCGTCTCTTACGCCGGGAATCGGAATAGCTTCAAGCTTATCTTTATCCTTGATAATCTGAGTGCTCTGACGGTCGCCCGCAGTGTTGAAGAACATAAACGGTTTTGAAATCATTTCTGTTTCTCCGCCGCCCATATCAATTTCTTCCATTTCATAATCAAGGAAGTGATATGTTCTTCTCGGGGTAACGGGGTCGCCCGAATCCGTATCGTGGTAACGGATTGTGTATTCGGAAAAATGCTGTGCAAGGAATGTTATTGAATTCTTTGCAACGTTAAGGGTTTTTGCTTCTTCGGTTTCACCTTCTTCGGAAACGTGAACCGCTTCAATTCTTCTGGTTTTTGATTTTTTAAGTTTTTTGCTTTCAACCGTAACCTTAAGCGGGTGGCCTACGGTCGGCTGGAATTCTTTATTATCCGAATCGTAAAGCTTAATATCGTATGAAAGAATGCCTTTTCCTTTTGCAGGAACTATTTTTGCCGTAACGCCTTCGGGCATATAGCCCTCAAAGCTTACGCTTACTCCCTCTTCGGGTTTCGAGGTGAGCGTCTGCATTATAACCTTGACGCCCGGCATTTCCTTAATAAGGGATATTCCGTCGTATGCGAACATACCGAGGTAGCATTTATCGCCGTTTTTGACGTTGGTCTTTGCGAGCTTTTCAAGCTTGCCGTTCTTGTTGCCGTAAACCGAAATGCTTTCGCTCTCATCTACCTTCGGAAGATTTTTGAAAACGGGAACGAAGTATTCGTTTTCATCGCCCGTTTCAAAAGAATAAGCGGCAATTACTTCCTGATTATCGTCTACGCTGACCTTCTGCGGAAGGATATATGAAATACCCGACTTATCCGACGTAACGTTAACGTAGCTTGCGTCAAAATACCTCGTGTGGCTGCCGAAGAAGGAGAGGCAGACGGATGAAGCACAGATGAGCGCTATGCAAAGTATTGCCGTAATCGCTATACACAGGCGACTTGTAGTATTATTCAGTTTTTTGCTGTGAATGAACAATTTACAATTCACCTCCGTAATTTAATCATTAATAGAAAGGCGTAGTTTAAGCCACACTTTTCTAAATACAGCGTCACTATAACAGACCGTGTCCAACAAATGTCCAACAAAAAACACCGATTTTGAAAATTTTTTCAAAATCGGTGTTTTCCTTTATTTATTTTACTTTATATTTTCAGCTAAATACGCTTCAGTAAGCATCGCCCAGGGGTATGAGCTCATATATTCCCCGCGGTAGGCGTTGACCGCCGCGGCGTCGCCTTTAAGAAGGCGGTATAAATCGCAGTCAACCTTTTCGGGTACTACCCTCATCGCGCCTGATTTCATTTCAAAAATCTCGCTTATGCCGTTTTCCTTAAGCGTATCCTTCAAGCTTCTTATTATTACGTCAAACTGCTTTTGCATAGGCCTGTCGTACGGCTCGTCCTCATAAAGCGCGGCGAAGGCGAACGCTCTCGTTATCATTGCGCCGTTTCTGTCTATAAGAAACGCAAGCAACTCCTTTGCCTTTGAACGGCTGAACGCCACGGGCGTCCCGTCAATCAGCAGGTCAAATTCGCCGAAGGTGCGCGCTGCGATATGCGCTTCGGGCATACTAACTGCCTTGTGCGAAAGCGCGTAGTCAATCTCGTTTTGAATATCCTCGCTGCTCACGGGCTTTAAAAGATAACCCGAGGCGTGCATTTTAAACGCGTCTGCCGCATAGTGTGAAAAGCCCGTAAGAAAGATTATTGAAGAATCGGGGCATACCTCTTTTATTTTCGTTGCAAGCGTCAGACCGTTCATATCGGGCATATCAATATCAAGTATTGCAATATCAGCCCCCTGCTCCTTTACGTGGGAGAGCGCCTCCTTCGCCTTCGTAAAGCCGATAACCTCCGGCTTTGATTCAAGCGCCTTACAAAGCGTGACCGTATGGTTTAAAACGATATGTTCATCATCAACGCAGATTATTTTCATACAAGATTTCCTCCGTGGACTAATCGGGAATTCTGATTATAATTGCCGTTCCCTTATCTTTAACGCTGTTTATTTTCATCGTGCCGCCGCACATTTTTTCAAGCCGCTCCATAACGTTTTTCATTCCTATATGCGTTCCGCTCTTCTGTGCGGAGTCAACGACGAAGCCCTTGCCGTTATCGGTAACGGTAATAATATGAGCGCCGGGCGCTTTTTTAGCCGTTACGGTAACCTTTCCGTTTTCGACGTTGCGTATACCGTGGCGGATTGCGTTTTCAACAAGCGGCTGAACCGTCAGCGCGGGCAGGTTGAAATCGCCGTCCTCAATAATATATTCAACCTCAATATCGGGAAAGCGCACCTTTTCAATATCCGAATAAACCTTCGCGTGCTGAATTTCGTCGTTCAGCGGAATAAGCTCCGACTGTTCAAGCGAGTCAATATTCTTGCGCAGGTATTTGCCGAACATTCCCGTTATTTCATATGCCTGCTGCGGGTTAGTCATACAAAGCGCCTGTATGGTTGAAAGCGTGTTGTAAAGAAAATGCGGCTGAATCTGAGTCATCATAATCTGAATTCTCTGCTCCGCGGCGAAATCGTTTTCGTGCTGCTGAACGAACTGCATATGAAGCCACCTGTAATAAAGCACACTTGCAATAACCATTGAAATTGTTAAAAACGTAACCGACTGGCGCAGCCCGCCGACGGTGCCGTCAAGCAAGGTACCGAGCACTATAATAGCCACGTTATACAGCGGGAGCAGAATATCCCTCCAGCTTTGAAGCTTGTAATTCCTGAACGAAATAAAAACAAGGTATGCCATAAGCACAATACTGCTTATAAGACAGATATACCTGAGCGGTCCGCCTATATAGTGGTTGCCCTCGCTTATATAAAACGCAAGCTTCGTAAACGGCGTGGTTGCATAAACGAGCGTGTTGAACGCAATAATCGCTATTGCTATATAATGCTTTTTAAATTCAACAATAAAAATAAAGAGTATAAGAATAAGCGGGCGTATTATGTATCCGTACGCGGCAACGTATACCCTCATCGGAGAATACGCCTCCTGCGCCGCAAGCGCGTCCTCCCAGATATTCTGAACGATAAGCGAAGCAATCAGCGCAATAATTGCAATAAGCGCCCGTTTGTGGACCTTGTCCATATACGAGTCCACCAGTAAGGCAATAAAAAAACCCACAAGGTAAAGCGCAAGCGCGAATACAAGCGCAACGTTACTCACCGTATATGTTTCAAAAAGATGTTGTATCATTTTATTTTCCCTTTTTGTAAGCTCAGCCGCCCCAAACGACTGAACATTATTTATTATATAGTATTTTAATTTATTATATCAGATTTTTCGAAATAGTAAACAATTAGTAAACAATCTCTGCGCTCTGCGCCCGGCTAAACATATCTGCATATCAAAAAGATAAATTATTGTCATTTTAAAAATAGGTAAAGGCAGACGGTTTTCTTGTCTGCCTTTTTGCGTTTTATTCGTATTCAACTTCAATTGCTTCGAAGCGGCATTTTGTTGCGCATACGCCGCATTTGAAGCATTTTTCCTGATTAATCACGAACGGTTCTTTTACCTTTCCCTCGGGTGCGCCGAAGCAGGTTATTTAAAATAAACAATAATAATTGTTGCAAATGGCGTAAAGAAAAGGCACGGAAATTCCGTGCCTTTTTGTTATTTAACCGTGACTTTGATTGCTTTGGCGGTGCCGTTATTTGAATAAACAAATACGGTTGCCTTGCCTTTACCTACGGCCTTTATTTTTCCGCTCTTCGTTACCTTAACTACCGCCGTGTTGGTGGATTTAAAGCGGAGCTTTCTTACGTGGTTTACGGCTTTTTTGTTCTTGTCAACAAGAACGATTTTTGCCTTAATCTTTGCGGTTTTGCCTTTCTTAAGAGTGAACTTCGCTTTCTTAACCGTTATCTTCTTAACGTTTGAGCATTTACTCTTTGCGCCCGCGATATGGAAGGTGGGAGTTTTAAAGATTTTCTTCCACTTTCCGTTTTTCTTCTTCTGCGCTACGATGTAAACCTTAACGTTCTTTTTCGGGTTAAGCTTTTTGCCGTAAAGCTTTTTAATTTCGTACTTTGTAACCTTACCGCTTACGGTCTTAATCTTCTTGTATTTATACTTGTGATTCTTATCACAGTATGCGGCATAGATTACATATCTCTTTGCGTTCGGAACTTTACCCCACTTAACTGTGACTGAACTCTCGGTTGAGGTTCCGTCAACGCCTGCGATAAAATCAGCTTTCGCCTTTTCCTTTGCCGCGGTTGCCTCCTCGGCTTTTTCTTCGGCAAGCGCCTTTTCGGCGTCCGTCAGCTTTTTAACCGTTTCCTGCGTTACCTTCGCCTTTTGGTCGTCGGTAAGAGAATCGTAAGCCTTGCGCGCTTTTTTAATATCTTCTTCGTCTGCGGTTGTTATCTCTTCCTTTTCGGGAAGCGCGTTAATCATATCCGTTACCGCTTTTGCCGCAGCCGTATCAGCCGCTTCCTTATCCGCCGCCTCTGCCTGAGCCTTGAGGCTATCGTCAACCTCTCCGCAGACCGTACAGGTAAAGCGCTCATCGCCCTCTGCTCCGTATTTATGACCGAGAGCGTCAACATAGTCATCCTTGTATTCGTCGTCGCCGCGCGTACAGGTATAGGTCGTGTAGCCTTGCTCCGTGCATGTCGGTGGCGTTACAGCGCTTGTATAATCGTGCGTGAGTGCAGGGATATCGTCAACATCCTTCGTCTGCTGCTCAAACGCTGCATTAGTGAAGGTAGCAGTATAGGTTGTCGTACCGTTTTCCGTACAGGTTGCAGGCTCTTTTTCTGCACCTGCGCCTTCAACCGTCTCCGTTTCAATGTGGCTTGCATCCCTCGTGCAGACTCTCTTTGCCATACATTTCCATGCGCCGTTTTCCAGAGTCCATTCATATGTCGGCTCGCCGTAATTATGACCGAGCGCAGCAGTATGTACAGTCTTTGTCTGCGCTTCAAAAGCAGAATTAGTAAAGGTTGCCGTATAGATTATCGTACCCTGCTCCGTGCAGGTTGCTGATGTTGTATTTACAGTTGCGTTTACCGTTTCCTCGTTTTTATGGCTTGCGTCTCTTGTGCAAATCCTTGTTGCTGTAACCTGTGACAAATCGGCAGACCATACATAAGTTGGCTCGCCGTAATTATGAGTGAGCGCGGGGATATCGTCGACTTCCTTCGTCTGCTGCTCAAAGGCTGCATTTGTGAACGTTGCCGTGTAAGTTGTCGTTCCCTTTTCCGTGCAGGTTGCGGGCGTTTTTTCAGCGCCTGCACCTTCTACCATTTCCGTTTCTTTATGGCTTGCGTCGTTTGCGCAGACTCTTTCAGCCGTGCATTTCCATACGCCGTTTTCCTGCGTCCAGTTGTAAGTCGGCTCGCCGTAGTCGTGAGTGAGCGCGGGGATTTCAAGCTGGCTTTCGTCCGTAACCTTTGTATATGTTTCGCCGTCCTTGAGGTAGAGCGTTCCGTCAAGACTCTTGTAATGCGCCTTCGTGCCCGTTTCGGTACAGGTTGCAGGGACTTCGTCAACGAGTGTATATGCCTGCCACTGTGCGTGGAGTCCTGAACCTAAATTGGTTTGTGTTGCAGTAATATCTGCACCGTCTGCATAAGTCGCTCCCGTGCCGTCAGCATATTCGTTCCAACCAAGGAAATCATATCCGTCGCGGACAAAAATATCCGTAGCAAGAGGTGCGGTACTGTCTTTAACAAACATCTGCTGAACTGCATAGTCGTTCCCGTCGTTTGAGTACATAGAGAGCGAAGCGAGCTCCGTTGAAGTGCCTTCTTCACTATTAACGTTAGTGCAGTTCGGCGAGTAGTTACCTACTAACGTGCCGCCCGTCATAGAGAAGGTGCCGTTCGTACCGACGTATATTCCTCCTGCGCCGAGGTCGGCTCCTGCTACGTTGCCGCGGATTAAGCCGCCCGAAAGAACGAAAGTACCGTTACCGATATATACCGCGCCGCCCTTGCCGAGCGGAGTATCGGGCGCCATAGTGTTCTTATTTGAAGCCTTGTTGCCGAGTATTGCGCCGCCCGACATATTGAAATTACCCGACTGAATATATACGCCGCCGCCGAGACCTTCAACCGCGCCGAAGGCGTTTTTGCCGACGTTGTTATTTACAATGCTGCCGCCCTTTAAATTGAAGGTGCCACCCTGTACCTGAACGCCTCCGCCGTACTGGTCCGCAAAGCCGCCCGTTATGATGCCGCCGTTTACCGTCAGTTCTCTTCCCGTAATCGGGTCCGTGTAGGTAACGGGAGTTTCGTGCGTTGCGGTCGGGTTGCTGTCAATAACGGTAAAATTACCGCTTATTTTTATAACGCTGCCGTCCCAAAGCTGCGTGGAATCTTCCCTGTAACCGCGGTCAACGATATGACCGTTAAGGTCGAGCACCGCGTTTACGTCATTCGGTACCACGAGCGCGTCGTCCCAATACGCGTTGGAAGGCACAACGTCGGCGGTAAGCTTGTAGCTTCCGCTTGTTTGGAGCGCGGTTTTAAGGTCAGCCCACGTGCCGACGGGCGTTTTAATATCAATAAGCTGCGGTGCGTCCGCGCCCATATACCAAACGTTATTAAAATCCCAGTATGTAAAGCAGCCGCCGTCCTTGAACTGCAATGCCGTAAGCGCGCCGCTATCCGTTGTTGTGCCTTTTTCAAGACCTACGCTCTGAGCTGCAGTGCCGTCAAGGTAATAACAACCTGTTGTCGTACCGTAATTATAACCTATGATACCGCCGACCAGCGCCTCACTTGACGTTGCCGATATTTCGCCGTAACTGTAGCAGTATTTAACAGTTGTAGAATTGATATAGCTTGTAACACCGCCTGCGTAAGTTTCTCCCGTGCCGTTATTCGTTACTTTTCCTATGTGGAAGCAGTTTCTGACAGTAGTATTCCACGAAGAATAACCCGCTACGCCGCCCGCCTTGGGCCCTTTTCCGGAAGCAAAAACGTTACCGTTATGTGAGCAGTTTTCCAACAAGCCCACAACATAGCCCGCAACACCGCCGACAGACATAAAAAGACCGTTTGTGTCGCTGTTTTGCAGCGACACGTCGCCGTTAAAACTGCAGTTTTGCAAAGTGCCATGAAAGATAGAAGCAACAACTCCGCCGACATAGTATTCGTGTTCCGAACTGGTCTGAGGTACAGATACAGAGCCGATGACGTTTATGTTCTTTACTGTGCCTTGAATTTCTCCGAACAATCCGGCGTTTATGATATTGCTTTCTATCTTCAGACCCTTAACGCTGAAGTTCTGTCCGTCAAAGATACCTTTATAATCGCCGCTGTTACAATCGCCGATAGGCGTCCACTCCTCGTTATTGAGGTCAATGTCCGCCGTCAGCACGGCGCAGGCGGCATTCTCGCCGCCGTTGACAAGATCGCGGAACGCTTTCAGTTCCTCCGCCGTGCCAATCTGATAGGGGTTTTCGCTTGTGCCTTCGCCGCTAAGAGCAAATGCTGAAAACGGCATTGCCGAAAACGCGGAAAACGCCAAAAGAATTGATAAAAGTATTGATAATGTTTTTTTCATAAATATTCCCTCCAAAGTGAAATTGAGTAGAATGTGCTAAATTAATAATATCATACTGATTTACAATTATCAATAAAAGTTAAATAATTGTAATTTAAGAAACGCTGATTTTTTATCTGGACTTTGGCGATTGGTTGTGGTATTTGTTTGTGTTGCAAGGAGGTGACACAGATGACTGATACCATTATAGAAAACATACTGGACCCGAAACACAGGGATACATACCGGCTAAGCAATCGCGCGGAGAAAACTGCTCTGTGTGAAGAACTGAAACGGCTGGAAGCGGAAATACTGTCACAGCTTGATAATGAACACAAAAAGGTGTTTGCCGAGTACGCCGAAGGCTGGGATAAACTGCATACCGAGCTGAGCATAGATGCTTTTGCTAACGGGTTAAATGAGAGAATGTAATAATCACGGAATGGCACGGATTGGTTCCGTGCTTTATATTTACAAATTATATATAATGTGGTATATTAATATTTGGAAATGTTATTTATAATCCTTTAATCATAAGGAGTGATTTTATGAAAAAGGTCTTGACGATATTACTGTCTTCATTATTGGTATTATCTTTAGCAATAATTGCTTATGCCGACAGCATTACGGTAACAAGGGCTGAATGGCTTTCGGCTCTTGAAACCGAATTTGAACTCGGTGCCGATGATATTGCCCTTTTTCCCGAGAGTTTTACGAAGGAGCCCAACGCTCCCGCAACAAGAGAGTTCGCCGCAACTACAGTTAACTACTTTGTCGGTTACGAATTAAATCAGGGACTTGCTTACTCATTTACTGATGCAGAGGATGTAAGCGATAAGAACAGCGCGGAATTTGCTGTAAAAAACAGCCTTTTATCCCTCGAGGAAGGTAAGTTTTTACCCGATGCAACGCTTACTGCGGAGGAAAGGGATAATATGCTTTCCGCAGCCAAAACGGCATGGACACAGCCATATACCATGGTGCTTCCCGACGGAGAGGACTATGCAAGAGTATCGGGTTTTACACCGGAAGCAGACGGACTCGGCATAAGACATACTCTGTATATTCCAAAGAAACTCGGCGGCAAGCCCGTTGAGTATATTGATAATAATGCTTTCCAAAACAATACCCAAATCCGTTTTGTGAACATACCGAATACAGTTATAAGCATCGGCTCAAATGCCTTCAGAGGCTGTACAGGTATTACGGGTATGCTTACTATACCCGAATCCGTTACGGAAATGCTGAGCAATGCATTTTACGGCTGCAACGGCATTACCAGTGTGACAATTCCCGTTGACTTCAAATATACATATAATACACATCCGTTTTATGATTGTACCGGTATTACGGAGATTTACTACACTAAAGGTCAGACCGGTATTATGCTTGATTCTGTCAAAGGCTCAAGCAATACTGCAAACACCTACACTGACCGTCTTGAATTCAGTGTCCGCAATACACTGGAAAAGGTTAGTTTCGAGGAAGGAATCACAAGAATCGGTAATAGTGCATACTACTACTCTCCCGAGTCGTACACGGTTTATACCTGGCCGAAACTTAAAACGGTATTGCTTCCCGAAAGCCTTACGGAAATCGGTAACGCAGC
>CAJOER010000027.1:20289-25477 GCA_905233805.1 uncultured Eubacterium sp.
CGAATAACTGTTTCAACGGTTGTACCTGCTTTGAAGGAACGCTTACCATACCCGATCAGATTACCGAACTCGGAACGAATGCCTTTTACGGATGCACGGACTATACCAAAGTAGTAATTCCCGTTGACTTCAAATACACATATAATACACATCCGTTTAACGAGTGCACCAATATTACAGAGATTTACTACACGAAAGGTCAGACCGGTGTTATGCTTGATTCTGTCAAAGGCTCAAGCAATACCGCAAACACTTACTCTGACCGCCTTGAATTCAGTGTCCGCAACACCCTGGAAAAGGTTAGTTTCGAGGAAGGTATTACAAAACTCGGCAGCGGCGCGTACTATTTCGCACCTGAGTCATACACGGTTTACACTTGGCAGAAACTTAAAACAGTATTGCTTCCCGAAAGCCTGACCGAGCTTGGCAGCAATGCATTTAGAGGCTGTACCGCGCTTACCGATATTATGCTCCCCGAAGGCGTAACGACGCTCGGAACCGGCTGTTTCTGCGGTTGTACTGCAATTAAGGCAATTGAAGATATCGGAATGCCGGCAAGCCTGACCGCAATTCCGAACGATTGTTTCAACGGCTGTACCGGGCTTGAGGGAACGCTTACAATACCCGACCGGATTACCGAACTCGGAAACAATGCCTTTAGAGGTTGCACCGGTTATACCAAAGTGGTAATCCCTGTTGATTTTAAGTACACATACGGAAGCACCCCGTTCAACGAATGTACCGGAATAACAGAGATTTATTATACCAAAGGAACAACGGGCGTAATGCATGATGTTATTAACGGCAGCAATGCAACGCAAAACCATTATTCTGCACGCCTTGAGTTCAGTGTGCGCGATACCCTTGAAAAGGTAAGCTTTGAAGAGGGCGTTACAAGAATCGGAAACGGAGCATATTACAATAACGGCAACCCGTGCACAAAACTCACCGACGTAATCCTTCCCGAAAGCATTGAAGAAATCGGCAGCAATGCATTTAAGAACGATTCCTCTCTTGAAAAACTGTACGGATATAAGTCGTCTCCCGACGAAACCGTCGGCGAAACGTATGCACAGCAGAACAATCTCGGTTTTATTCCGCTTTGCTATCCCGTATTTGAAACCGCGCCGGATTCAGCTGAAAAACGCGACGTGACACAGTTCGGCGTAACCGTTCATCTTACCCCCGTAGAGGACACAACCGAAAACATTGAATGGTCGGTAAGCGGCAACAGCAGCAACGCTACGGTTATAAGCAGCATCGGTGAACTTTATGTTCCGCTTGAAGAAACAGCGGATACTCTGACGGTAAGCGCAACATATAACAATAAGGCAACGAATTCCGTTCAGGTCGCTGTAATAAAGCATATTCAAAATGTAACTCTGACGGGCGCCATTGAAAAATCATACGATATAGAACGCGGATATGGTTTCGGCAGACCGACGGAGCTTGAAGAAAAGGGTTACGAATATAAGTATTTCAACGTTGACGGCGATAACCGTACGGAGGTTACCTCCGGACAATGGCCCGTTGCCGTTGAGGACGATTTAACAATTGATGTTACCAAGACCGAAATCTTCTACAATATCACTTATCATCTTAACGGCGGAACGAATAACGAAGAGAATCCCGAAAAGTATTCTGCCGTAACAGGCAAGGTAACTCTTAAATCCCCGGTTAAAACGCATTATACCTTCAAGGGCTGGTTCACAACAGAGAACGGCAATGAGCAGTACTCGGATGAAACCGTTTATGAAGGCAATCTGGATGCTTATGCCCGCTGGGAATTTGCAGAGCATATCTGGGACGGCGGAACCGTAACGGCTGAGCCCACCTGCATTTCAGAGGGTACCAAGGTATATAAATGCACAATAGAAGGCTGTGAAGAGAAGTATTCCGAAAGCGTTGATATAACACCTCACGCTTATTCTTCCGAATGGTCAGCCGATGACGAAAACCACTGGCATAAGTGCACAAATCCGGATTGCACCTCCGTTGATTCACTCAGTGCGCATGAATGGGGCGAATGCACCTTTGTTAACGGTGCGCACAAGAAGGTTTGTCTCGTTTGCAACAAAGAAGAAGAGATGCAGCTTACAAAAGTTCCTGCCTCTCCCGCAACAGCGGAAAACGCAGGCAACAAGGAATACTATGTATGCACAGACTGCGGAAAGTATTTTGCCGATGCACAGGGCAAAACGGAAATAACGGATAAAAACAGCGTAGTAATTCCGAAGACAGAGATTTCCCCCGAGGACGCGGCGCTTCCCACAGAAGAAAAGACCGAAAAGGAAATAAAGAAAACAAATACGGACAAAAAGGATGTAGCAGGTTCTTCATACGCTCCTCTTAAACTAAAGGCAACTTCAAAGGGAAAGACAATAACACTTAAGTGGAAAGCGCAGAGCAAAGCAAACGGATATATTATCTACGGCGCGCCCTGCGGTAAGAAAATGACAAGGCTTGCAACAGTAACCAACCCGAAGGCTGCAAAGTATACCTTCAAAAAACTTAAGAAGGGCAAGTACTATAAGTACGTTGTCGTAGCATACAGGAAGACAGCAATAAACAACAGAGTCATCGCAAAGTCAAAGTCGGTTCATATCGCAACGCCGGGCGGCAATAAGGGCAACCCGACAGGTATTAAACTGAAGAAAACAAAAATCACTCTGAAAAAGGGCAAGAAAACGAAAATCAAGCCAACGCTTCAGAGCAAAGGCAAGGTGGCAACCCATATTGCCAAATTCCGCTACGAAAGCTCAAATAAAAAGATTGCAACCGTAGACGCAAAGGGCAATATAAAAACAATCAAAGTAAAGGTTAAATAAACCTAAGGGGAGGGCGAGTGCCCTCCCTCTTACTATTTACAATTTATTAAATATGTGATATATTAAAATCAGCAAATTCCCCTATTATATTTTTGGAGTGATTTTATGAAAAAAGCATTATCTATCATTTTATCAATCTTAATGGTATTTACCGCATTTTCGGCGATGCCGTTTACGACACTTGCCGAAAGCGACGCTTCAACAACGGGAAACGGAACGGAAAGCGATCCGTGGATAGTTCACAGCTGGGCCGCGCTTAAAGAAAAAATGGCGCTCGGCGGTTATATCAGACTCGGCGAGGACGTCACTGATCCCGACCACACCCGGGAAACATATCTATATGTCCCGGCCGACAGGATGGTTGATCTTGAACTTAACGGCTTTGCTGTTAACCGTAATTTAGGAACAACCCAGATAAGGGACGGTTGCGTAATACAGGTAGACGGTATTCTGAACTTAAGGGACAGCAGCGCTGAAAAAACAGGAAAAATCACCGGCGGATATTCCTCTTCCTATACGGAATACGGAGACAGACATACCGGCGGAGGTATATTCGTAAACGGCGGTACCCTTAATATGTACAGCGGTTCCGTATGCAACAACAGGGCAACAGACGGCGGAGGTATCTATGCAAGAAAAGGTACGGTAAATATATACGGCGGTTCCGTATGTAACAACATTACAGATAATCAGGCAGCAGGAATTTACCTGCAAACCAGTTCATTGTATATGCAGGACGGTTTAATAAGCAACAACGAAACATCGGGACGCGGAGGCGGAGTATACTTATATCTAAAGAGCACATTTGTTATGGACGGCGGAACTATTTCCGAAAACACCTGCGGCGACGGCGGCGGAGTATATTTATTCGGTCAATTCAATGATGAAACAAATGCCTCTTCGTTCACAATGAACGGCGGCTCCATAACAAAGAATACTGTTGAAGAATCTTCTTATCAAAGCGGTCAGGGCGGAGGCGTATACGCAGGCACAGACAGCACCTTTAATCTGAACGGCGGAACTATTTCCGAAAACACCAGCACATTCTGGCGGAGCCCGGCTTCCTACACGACTGAACTCGGCGCAGGCGTGTATTTTTACACCGGCAGCTTTTCAATTAAGGGCAAACCGGCAGTAACCGGCAATGTTTCAGTAAACAGAAACGGCGGAAAAACCATTCCCGGAAACATCTATGTTCCGAGAAATCAGCGCATTAATGTTGCAGACGCTCTTGAAGAAGGCGCTTCCTTCGGCCTAATCTGCCAGGATTACGAAGCTGAGGTTACATTCGGTTTTAAAACATATAATTCCGAAGATGAGCCGACCGCGTTCTTCACCTCCGATATAGCGGAATATAAAGTAATTAAAAATGACAGCGGCGAAGCCGAAATCAAGCAGATGGTAGTTCGTGAGATTACATTCAATAACGGCGGCGGCTCGGGTTCAATGGACCCCGTAACCGTTGAAGAGGGCTCGGAATATACCCTTCCCGCAACCTGCGGTTTCACCAAGGAAGGACGCACATTCTGCTGCTGGAAAATCGGCGACACCTACTGCAACACAGACGAACTGAAAACCATTACCGTTAATCAGGATGTTACTGCAACTGCTGTCTGGAAGCAGACAAAAAAAGTTGACCTTTCAGCAGATAACAGCACGACAACCGTAAAAGGAAAGCTTAAGTTGACCGACACGAGAACCGGCGAAGTATACGAAAAGGACTTTTCCGAAGTTGCGGCAAGCGAGTTCACTAAGCCGGACAACCCGACAGTTAACGCAATTATAGACGAAACAAAAGAAGCGCTTCTTAACGAAGCAAAAGCGAAAGCGGGAGAATACGCAGTAACGGTTACAAAAGACGAGGTGTCCGACCCCGATATTATTGACAGCGTATTAATTCAAACGGGAAAGACGGTTGAGCCGTTTGACCCCTCGCTCGGCACTGAATATCCGAGCGTTGACGA
This sequence comes from uncultured Eubacterium sp., assembly GCA_905233805.1. Lineage (GTDB taxonomy): Bacteria > Bacillota > Clostridia > Oscillospirales > Acutalibacteraceae > Eubacterium_R. The sequence continues at coordinate 25,082 of CAJOER010000027.1, forward strand.
GTACGGGGATTTGTTTGAATACAGATTTACCGAAGGCGAGCGCACGCATTACTGGGAATACACGGTAACGCTTGAAGCGGAGTTTACGAGCGAAGCGCCTGCGGAGCCCGACGAACCGGCTCCTGCACCGACTCCGACACCTGCACCGACACCGACTCCTGCTCCCGTACTCACTCCCGAAGAGGCGGCTATGCCTACTGAGGAGAAAACGGAGGAGCTCGTTAAGAAAACGAATACGGATAAAAAGGACGTTGCGGGCTCCGATTATCAGCGCTTAATGCTGAAAGCGACCTCCAAGAGCAAGAGCATTACGCTGAAATGGAAAAGAATAAACGGCGCAAGCGGCTATATTATCTACGGCGCACCCTGCGGTAAGAAAATGACAAGGCTTGCAAC
>CAJOER010000028.1:0-9870 GCA_905233805.1 uncultured Eubacterium sp.
TAACAATTATCCGCACGTCCCTGCCGTAGCTTGTCTCAATAAACTCCTGCAAAAGATAAGGCGTACATTTAACTTTATCAAGCTGCGTTTTTAATTCTTCGCGGTCTTTAATCAGTCTTACTCCGTTACCGAGAGAGCCGAAACTGTCTTTTAAAATAAGCGGATATCCGAGCGCTTCGGCGCTGTTAAGAGTTTCTTCGCTTATTTCCTCCTCGTCTGTGTAACAAAGAAGTCCCGGCAGGCTGTCAGGTACGGGTATTCCCTGATTTGCAAGCTCTATATATGTCAACATTTTGTCATCGCATTTTTCAATTGAATCAAAACAGTTAAAGGTCGGAACACCGAGTTTTTCAAGCATTTTAAGGATGTACTTGTCCTTGTCCCAATATACGCAGAAATCGTAACCGGCAATTTTTGAAACAATGCTGTTATCCTTAATATATAGCAAAAAACTGTCGTTCCTGACAATATCAAGATGTACGCCCTTTCGGGTAAACTCTTCTTTCATTCTTCGCGCCTGATACAAATACTCTTCGTTATCTGAAAACGCGTTTATTATAATAATCCCCTTCATAATTATCCTACCGAAGCGATTGCGGCATAAGACGTATTACTGAACCAAAAATCCTTTTGTCCGAACAGTTTTTCGATTTTTGATAAAGCGTCAAGCTGCCACTCAATGTCTTTTCTTAACTCTTCATTATTCGGATACTTATTTGCAATATCCGTTAATTTATTCTTTCTGTACTCAAAACCTACTTTATAAAAGTGGATTTTATCGCGAAGTGTTTTACCGCAGGTGTCGGACACCTGATACATCATAGTTATGTTTTCATAACCGTTATTGCATAAATGATTATATATTTTTCTTCCGTAAAACCTGTTTTTAACGAGCGCATTATAACGCTTAAGGAACTCTTCCATTAACTCGCTTTCGGGATAGCAAATCTTATTTCCGTCGTCTGCTCCCCTTACAACAATTTTACCGTCCTCGGAAAAAATACGGTTAAGACTGTAAAGCAAGTTCTCGGGCCTCTGAAGATGGTGAAGCGTTAACGCGATAAATACTAAATCAACGCTTTCAACGTTAATTTTACGGAGCTCTTCTGTGAGATTATCAATAAATTCGTCGTCATCAAGGTCCATAATATAAAAATGGAACTTATCGCCGTAGCCGGCAGACGAGGCAGTATTGATATCAGTCGGGTTAATATCAACTCCTATGACAGTTTTAAATCTGTCGTCTTTAAAACGAGAAGCAGTAAGCTGACCGTCCGAGCATCCCAAATCAAGCACAACAAGGCCGTCCTTGGTAAAATCTTTTACGGCAAAATCAATAATTGATTTATCAAAGTCAACGTAGCCGAGATGCTGAGAGTGAAGTCTATCTCGTTCGCCCTGAGCGTCGGCAGAGTATAAATCAGCGTGAACAAAATCAAGCCCTTTTATTCTCCTTTCAAAGTCAACGCCCCAGTCGAACAGAGTTTCCTCTAATCTCTCATATTCCTCTTTTGATTTTTCCATATCGTCCGTAAGAGGAATAAAAACTTCTTCTTCATCAAAGTTATCAAGAATACTGTGTACTATATCATAGTTTTCGCGGGAAAGTGTTATTGACTTCAGCGTTTCGTCAAGCGTACTGCCGTTTAAAGTAACGCAAAACGAATTCTTTTTGTACATAGCAATAAAATCCACCTCAAGCTTAACCGAAGCGCTTATAAGCGAATTCTTAGTGATTACGCAAAGCGCGCCCATACATTTAGGGCTGCTTATGTATTCCTTAGCTTTAAGTATCCATTTATCTCCGCCCTTAAACGTCTTATCATAAATAACGTTAATGCCTTTTGAATCAAGCCATTTGATAAGGCGGTTAATCTCGGTTTTATCTTTATGCGAATAGCTTAAAAAGACGTAATTCTTAGAAGTATCTAACACGTTTATTCCCCTCCGGAAGTAAAATAATTGCTACATTTATTATAGCTTAGTATTATATCAATTGCAATAATTAAAACCGCCGGACAGTTTACTGTTCGGCGGTGGATTAATATTTTATTTTCTGATTTTGATTTTCTTTGTTGCTGCGGGAGAAAGTCCTACGCCCCAGCTTGAATCGCCGTTGGCAACGGCGTAAACCTTGGCGGTTCTCTTCTTGCCCTTCCTTTTAAGCGGCTCAGCAACGGTAAACGTATATGTCTTCTTATTCTTCTTGAATTTTACGTAACGTCCCGTGTTTACGTCTGAATTAACTTTAAGCATAATTCCTTTAGTATTTTTAGGAACGTTTGAAACCTTAACGGTTACTTTATATACTTTTGATTTAATTGTTTTCTCGGGAACATACGTCCATTTATTACCCGACCAGTAAAAATATGCGTTCTGCTTATAACTTGTCACCTTATATTTTGAAACTTTAATCTTTTTAACCTTCAGCGGCTTTGCGCTTGCCGTAAAGATATCGAACGTATTGTAATAATCACAGTAAGTAGTTATATTCTTATCAGTTTCAGGGTCAACAATTGTAGTATAATACTTACATTTAACGGTGTACTTAGTGCCGGCTTTAAGCTTAGTGAGTTTCATAGTGCTTCCGCTCTTGAACTTTTTGCTCTTCCACTTCTTTGCAGAAGTCGGCTTGTAATATACAACCGTTCCCGAAGCTTTAATATTATCAAAACCTATTGCTTTACCGTATTCATTGTGATAATCCCAGGCATAATCGCCAAGAGTAACAGAATTCTTAGTTACATCAGCGGCACCGGAAAGAGTCACCTTTTCTTTAACTCCAAAGCAAATATAATGCTTATACTCAAAATATCCGTCACCGTCAAATGCATTTTTTACTTCAAGATAATCGTCATTTGATAATCCGCAGGAATCGGCAATATCCTTAAGTCCGCCGTAAGCGGAAAAAACAAGATAATGCGTTCCGCCGTAAGCTTCATTCGTATCTATAGTCTTTGTAATCGTTGTTGCGGAAGGAGTAGAATCAGTTAAATTCCAGCTGTAATCAAAATAAAGTCTGTATGCGTTTGAGTCGCCGAATTTACCTTTAATATTTGCCTTAAAGGTTACCTTGCTTCCTTTAACTTCCGTAACTTTAAAAGTAACGGTATAAAGCGTAGATTCAAACTTCACCTCAGTACCTTTTTTAAGATTGCTTCCGTTATAATCCACATATTTTCTTGAACTTGAATAATTGTTCTTTGCATCAATGATTTCCTGCGCTTTATCCGAAACAGCGGCAGAAGCGCTTAAAGGAAAGACAGTTATAACCATAACTAATGCAAAAAGAACTGCAAAAATGCTTTTAATTGACTTTTTCATAAACAATACTCCTTTATCTATTTTTAATAATTATAACACAATTTTACTAATGTGTAAATATGTAAATTGTCTTCTGATTTTGACATAGAGAAAAAATATAAAGAATTCTGTGATAACTATCAATCATAAATAAACGAAAGACATATAAGTTAATATTATAGTTTTACTATCGAATACAGAATCAAAGCAAAGCGAGGCATCGAGCCTCGCTTTGTTTGGGACTTTCTTCTCAACAACGAAACAGTCCACCGGACTGTTTCTCCCGCTTCTCGCCGCCTTTGGCGGTGACAAGCGGTGTTTCGTTTCAAGTCCCGTCAAATTAAAAATACCAAGTATCCAAATGGATACTTGGTATTTTTGGTGCGAGAGACGGGACTTGAACCCGTACGAGTCTCCCCACACGCCCCTCAAACGTGCGCGTCTGCCGATTCCGCCACTCTCGCGTCAGCAATACGAATTATAACAAATCAGATTATAATTGTCAACAGTTTTTTTAAATTTTATATTTAATAATTATTCATTAAATAACCTGCCTTCGTTCTTAAAGGCGTAATATCTGTTTACAAGCGTTACATAACCGAGTTCTTTCATATCTTCATAAGTAAAAGCAAAGCTTGATTTGTTATATGAGCCGGTTGCAATATAACGGATACACTGCTGCATATAAGAATCAATTTCTTTAAGTGAGTCAGCAGTATTTATAATCGGGAAATACCAGCGGCACCACGTTATTTCATTATTAACGGGATTTGAATAGAGTTTCTTATTAAAATGCCTTATAAAAGCGCTGACAGCCCTATCAGGCTCGGCGTTCTTTTTATTTTTCCAGCGAAGAAGCGCCCTTGCTTTCCTTCGCATTTTCTTTTTCAGTTTTTGTTTGGAAATGTTCGAAATATCAATAACTCCGTCAGTATAACTAAAGCCGAGGAATGACCATTTTTCATCAGGCTTGGTAATGAAAACTTTATTCTCATTTATATTTAAGCGGTATTTATTCAAAAACGCGTTTACATAATCTATATGCGTTTTAAGTTCTTCCTCGGTTTCGGAAAAGAAGATAATATCATCGGAATAACGGGTGTAAAGCACGCCGCTTTCGTAAAAATATCTGTCAAGGTCGGTTATATAGAGATTTGCAAGAAATCCCGAAAGCGGAGAACCTGCAAGTATCCCCTTTTTAATTCTGACCTTCTCCCCGTCAATAATGGCATACGGATTAAGGAGCATATCTTCAATTAGCTTATAAAGCCTTTCTTCGCCCTCTAAAACCGATTTCAGCTGAGGCAGAAGAAGCTCGGCGCTGACGGAATTGAAATAATCGGATATATCAAGCTTATAGGAATACATCTTACTTATTTCCTTGTGAAAAACAAGGCTTTTAACCGCCTTTTTAACCCCCATATTCTGCCTGAACGAATAAAGGTTATCACAGAAAATATAATCGTATTTAAGAAGAAGGAAGGCAAGCATTTTCTGAATGATTTTTTCGCCGTCGTCAAACTTGAATACGGTTCTTTTTTTATCGGAAAAACTCTTATTTACCTGAACCGCTTCGGGTACGGAAAAAACTCCGCCGCGTTTAAAGTAATCGGCAGAGTCGATATATTTTTCATTTTTGATGAAAATTTCAAGTTCTTCCTCTTCCGACTTTGAAATATGGCCTCCGCTCTTCTTATATTCAAGAAAAGAAAGCCACGTTTCGCGCTCGGAAAGCATATCGATAATATCCATAGTAAATAAAACAGAGCCGGGAACGATTTAAAATCGCAAATTTGCGATACAGGTCTGCACGTGAAAAGACCGCCTGCAAAGTCATTAATTCCTCACGCTTTAACCCACACAGGCGTCACAATGACATCCCGGCTCTGCTATAAGCAATTATAAGTTTTCTTTAATTCTGTTTACAACGTAATCCTCGGCATTTTCATATTCCTGATAAAAACGGATATAATTAATGCCGTTGGCTTTACAGATATCCTGTGTGCCCTTTACGTTCCTGCCTCTGTAATTGTTCGTTTTAACGAGTACAACAGCAAGGGCGGGAGCGCCGTTTTTATAAAACATAAACTGAACGGGAGTGCACGCAGGATGGCAATCGGCCTTAAGCTCGCTTGCAGGTACGTTCTTTTTAACTTCACAGTCTGCAAAGTTTCTTTCAATTATACCCTCAAACTTTGCAAACTGGTCAACAGAGCCGTCATTTACTGCATGAGGATAAACGCTCTCCTCTTCATAAAATGGCTGTGAATAGTCGTTTTGCTGAGGCTGTGCCTGAGGCGCCGACTGCGTTTGCTCGGGCTTTACTCCGAGTTTTTCAATCTCTTTAAGTAAATCGTCCTTGTTTGTTTCAATAGTTTTCTGAATGTCGCCGAGGTTCTTTTTAAGTGAATCAAAAAGTCCCATAATTTTACTCCTTTTTTAATAATTTATAATCAACCGCAGCCTGCTTTTTAAGCCACGTTTCATTATTCAGTTCGGGCGAGCCTGATATAACGGAAATAAGACTTTCAAGCTCGTCTTTGATTTCAGCCCCGCTGAAACCTATATCCGTTAAATCGCGCCCGTCAATTTTTAAATCGGATATACGGTAAGGCTCACCTTTTTCAAGAATATCAAGCGCTGTTGTTCTGATATATTTAAGCTCTTCAATTTCGGGATTTGAGCGCTCGGCATTATGAGTCAGTAAATCCGCAATTTTTAAATCAATATAATCAAAGGTCATATCTTCGCCGATATTTCTCATCCATTTTTTTATATTACTTCTTTTTACGGAAATACGCATATCGTGGATTTCAACAAGCTTTATAACCTTATCCCTGAATTCGTTGCTGACCCTGAATCTGTCAAGAATTACGCGCGCATATTCAACGCCTTTTTCGGCATGGCCTTTAAAATGGTCCTGACCGTGTTCATCCGTAGTTTTACAGTCGGGCTTTGCTATATCGTGAAGAAGCAGAGCAAAGCGCATATAGTCTTTTTTAGGCGATACGCAGACGGTCTTTACAATATGGGTATAAACATCATAAATGTGCCACTTGCTGTTTTGAGGGAAATCAAAACAGGGTTTAAGTTCCGGAATCAAAACGGCAATTATATCCCTGTATTTCATAAGAACGTCTTCGGCAAAGTCGCCGAGAAGAAGCTTTTTAAGTTCAATGAAATTGCGCTCATACGCCACGTTTAAAAGATTATCCTTTAAATCGAACATTGCTTTTTCGGTTTTTTCTTCAATATCAAAACCGAGCACGGCGGAAAATCGAAGCGCGCGCATAATCCTGAGCGCGTCCTCTTTAAATCGCTCGACAGGTTCGCCTACCGCACGTATAAGCTTATTATTAATGTCGTCAATACCGCCGAATAAATCAACTACGCCCTCGCTGTCGTTATATGCAAGCGCATTAATTGTAAAATCACGTCTTGACAAATCGTCTTCAAGCCTATCAACGAAGTTAACGCTTGAGGGGTGGCGGCTGTCAAGATAGTCGCCGTCGCTTCTGAAAGTCGTTATCTCATAGTTTTCGCCGTTTAATACTGCAGTAATAGTACCGTGTTTTAGCCCCGTTTCAAAAAACTTAATACCGTTTTCGCTGAGAATTCTTTCGGTTTCGTCGGGCTTTGCCGAGGTTGTAATATCTATATCGGAAACCTCATTTTTAAGTATAGAATCCCTTACGCATCCGCCGACTGCATATGCGCTGTAACCGTTCTCACAAAGAAGCGATATTAACTTTTTTGAATCAACGTTTAGCATCATAATCTATGAGTATTTTTATCCTGTTTTTCTGATTGTATTTATTCAGTTCGTTAATCGCCTGCTCCTTTTCTTCCTCTGAAAATTCAGGCATCTCCTCGGGATAGTCCCACTTTTCAAAAAGCGGTTTTCTTGTGCAGAGCATAGCGCCGTCTTTTAGCACCCAAGGAAAGGTATAAATCTTACGCTTATTTTTAACGTAAATCAGCGTTCCCTTCGTGCCTTCGGATATATTCTTAAAGTAGACGAGCCCTTTCGCCTCTTTCATAAGGATTCTTACCTTCTGGTCGAACGGGAGTCTTTTGAACTGCGCTTTATTAATCATGGGAAACACGAGCACGCCGAGAATAACGACTGCGGCAACAGCAGCAATAATATATCCTGTCATTACTCTTCAACTCCCAAAGTGATAATTTCAAACGGCCTGTATTCAAGAACGTCGGTTTCCTTAACGGTTTCTTCAAGCATATTAAGGATTTTTACAGGCTTATCAAGAATAATATAGCCTCGGTTTCCGTACTGTTCGCTAAGGCGGATAACCTTCATTTTTCCGTCTTCGCTGAACTTTGCAGCCTGAAGGAAGAGCGGTTCAAAAACGGGAAGAGTCCACTCGTCGTCGCATCTTATAAGCGGATTATTATACTGAAGAGCAATATTATTGATTCCCGCGTTGATTGCGTCACTTTTATGCGGCATTATCATATAGCAGAAATTGTGCTCGCCTATATCCGAAACGACGTCGGGACGCACGGTAGCCCTGAGGAGCGACAGGCTCATAGTACTGTTTTCAAAGCCTACGCCGTACTTACAGTCGTTAATAAGGGCTACTCCGCCGAACGCCTCGGCAACGGAACACCATTTGTGGTGGCAGGTTTCATATCTTGCTTTCTGCCACGACGTATTAGTATGGGTTTCCCTTTCAATATATCCGGCAGAAGTATCGCAAAGCGCTTTTCTTGTAAGCACGTTACAGTCAAATACAGCCTTTGCAAGCTTATGCTTTTCCTGCCAGTCGACTGTATTTTCAACTTCAATTCCCCTGCTCTGCCTGAACAGGCGCACGGTCATAGTCCACTTTGATTTATCTGTTTTAAGTACGCATCTGAACGAAGCGCACTCGCCGTCAAGTTCAGTGAGTTTAAGCGGCTCTTCAACTTCAACGGGAATTTCCTTATCCTTATAACTCGGAAGAATATCCCATGCGTCGTAATTGCCGGGACGGTCGTCAAAGATTTTCAGTTTATTGAAATCCCCTGCTGTCCACTCACGCCCGAGGTCCAAATCGTAAAGCGAGTGAATTGAGCCGTCCTCGTTAAACGAAATTGCGTAATACGGGGTTACGGCGTCAATACCGTCAATTCTAATCCAGTCGGTACTGCCTTTAACGGCACGAAGCGCCTTTGAACCCATAGAAGGAATATTAGGAACAAGCCAGTTACCCTTTTTGCCCAAACGTGTTGCGCTTCCGCTCTTATTCTCAATAAAGGTAAGCGCGTCGCGTTTTATATTAAGAGAATTGAAATACTTAGAACCCGTACCGATATACTTGTCAAGCACTTCGTCAACCTCTTTATAATCCTTCATTGCGTCCTCATAAACGGGGTGAATATGAGAGCCCGGCAGTATATCGTGGAACTGATTAACAAGCACTTTTTTATACTGCTGTCTGAACTCGTTTTGGCGCCTGTCATTGCGCATAACGGATATAATTTCAGCGTTTCTCAGCTTCCACTCAAGTTTACGGTTATATTTTTTCAATTCCGCCTTGGTAGTAAAAGTGCCTCTGTGCATTTCAAGATAAAGCTCGCCGTCCCAGGTTTCAAGCTTATCGTTATTTTTAAGATTCTTTTCAAGGAATTCAGCGGCGCCCATATGCGTAGTTTTCGGCATAGCCGAAACCTTTCCGAACCTGTGCATAAGTTCAATCATATCCTCGGTACAGCCTGAACCGCCGTCGCCATAACCGAACATATTAACGGTCTGCCCGCCGAGGTCCTTATCAATATATGCGTCCCAGTTCGCCTGAATCTGCGAGGGCGCATTCCAGGTGATAAAATGAGTCGGCGGAACGCAGGCGTAAACCTCGCTTCCGTCAATTCCCCGCCAGATAAAGTTATTATGCGGGAAGCGGTTTGTATCGTTCCACGTTGACATTTTATTAGACACGAAATAATCTACGCCGCAGCCTTTTAAAATCTGAGGCATAATCCAGCTATTGCCGAAAACGTCGGGAAGCCACGCGTTATTTACGGTAAATCCGAACATCCGCTTATAAGCCTGCTGGCCGTAAAGGCACTGTCGTATAAGACTTTCGGCATTCGGGATATTGCAGTCAGGTTCAACGAACATAGCTCCCACAGGCTCAAACTGACCGCTTTTAACTTTCTCTTTCAGTTCTTCAAAAACTTCGGGATAATACTTTTCAAGCGTTTCATAAACATACGGCTGGGTATGCGTGAACTTAAAATCGGGGTACCTGTCCATAAGCCGAAGCTGAATAAGAACGGTTCTCAGATTCTTCTGAACAGTATGTATACGGCGCCAGTAATATGCAATATCAAGGTGGGAATGGGCAATAAGCGCAACGTCGCCTGCGCCCTTATAGGTATCGTTTGCATAGATTACGTCTTCGATATACTTTTGCGCCTCGTCAATTCCGCTCAGCTCCTCGCCGTAAAAATCAATAAGATTCATGGCGTTATTAAGCTCACGCTTTAAGAATTCGCGGTAATCCTCATTGAAGGAATCGCAATCCATAATGTCGAGCAGAAGCTCAAAGTCCCAGAGTAAACTCT
>CAJOER010000028.1:9907-25845 GCA_905233805.1 uncultured Eubacterium sp.
CGAGTCGGGATTTCTCTCATCATCGGGCTTTGAGCGGTTATAGCCGGTAATTTCAAAATGAAGAGTTTCATTTTCATTAATATAGGGTGAAAGTAAAACGCGCTCTCTGTTCGGGTCGATTCCGCCGACGTATTTTCCGTTGATTTTTATGCACATCTCCGCCGCGGTTTTCAGTACGAACCATATTTCTTTACCTTTATACTCGGAAGGAATATCAAAATCCGTCTTAATAAACACCGTGCCGTCGGGAGTAAAATACATATCGCCTTTTTTCAGTTCGCGGTAATCCTCTGAATAGTATTCATACTCATTTTCCGCAACCTGACGGGCATCGCGAATAAAGAGATTATCAATCTCCTGCATATTATCGTATACGTATTTTTTAAGCCAGCCGAAACGGAGTTTTGTCCACTCGTCAATTCGCATTGAACGGCGTTCAACCTTAATATGAGCCATAATTACACCTCCTGAAAATAAGGCCTTTTGCGTATAGCGTTAACCTTAACTTTTTTATTCAGGTCGGACTTAATCTGTTCTTCAATCCAGGCAATACAGCGGTGCAGTATCAGGCATTTTGAGCACTCTCCTCTGAAAACGAGAGTAACCTCGTCGCCGTCTACCGACTGAACTTCAACCCAGCCGCCGTCGCCTTGTAATTTAGGCTGAATAACGTTTTCAATATAATCCTTAACAGTCATAAAGCATCCTTTCAGGCGTTAATTATACCGCCCATAATATCACGTACTTTATCAAGCTTATTCTGCGCACTCTTTTTATCGGAATCTACTATTGAATAATAAACTTTTATCTTCGGTTCGGTGCCGCTCGGGCGTACCGCAATCCAGGAGCCGTCGTCAAATATATATTTGAGCACGTTTTCCTTTGGTAAATCACCGATTCCGTTTTTATAGTCAATTACCTCTTTAACGCCGTAAAACAGAGTATCGCCCTTTTCTCTGAACGTTACCATAAGGGACTGTATCTTTTCGGCGCCGTCCTTGCCTTTTAAGACGAAGCTGTCAAGAAAGTCAAGGTAATAGCCGTATTCGTCATAAATCTCATTTAAACCGTCAACAAGCGTTTTTCCCTGATTCTTATACCAGGCCGCCATCTGGCAGATAAGCATTGAGGATACGACGGCGTCTTTATCTCTCGCGTGTGTTCCGACAAGATAGCCATAGCTTTCCTCATAACCGATAACGAACTCGCGGCCGTCTTTTTCAAAGGCGTTGATTTTATCGCCTATATACTTAAACCCGGTCAGAGTTTCTTCAACTTTTACGCCGTATTTTCTTCCTATATTAGCACCGAGTTCCGACGTTACGATAGTTTTTACAAGCGTGGATTTTTCGTTTAGCTGCGCTTTTTTCATTTCACAGATAAACTTAACAAGGAGCGCCCCCGTCTGATTTCCTGTAAACAAAACGAAGTCGCTGCCGTCTTTAACGGCAATACCGACTCTGTCACAGTCAGGATCGGTTCCGAGAACAATATCGGCATCAATCTCCTTTGCTTTTTCGATAGCAAGAGTGAGTGCCGCCCTGTCCTCGGGATTCGGGGATTTAACCGTCGGGAAGTTGCCGTCGGGGTTTCTCTGCGAGTCAAGGACAGTCACGTCCATATTTTTAAGCGTTTCACATACGGGAACAAGCCCCGTACCGTGAAGAGGCGTATATACGATTTTTAAATCGGATTTTTCTTCAAAAACGCTCTGCTTTTTAACAGCTTTGATAAACTCATTAAGCTCATTTTCATATATGCCGGTTATCTTCTTTTCAGAAACATAGTATTCGGCGCTCTCAACATTTTTATAAACCGAGGTATAATCCGTAATCTTATTTATAAACGAAATTGCATTATTAGCGTCGTCGGTACAAAGCTGACAGCCCGTGGAATCATAAACCTTATAGCCGTTATATTCCTTAGGGTTGTGCGACGCGGTAATCATAACGCCCGCGTTGCATCCGAGGAGTCTTGTTGTAAAAGACAAAACGGGTACGGGAACAATCCTGGTGTATGCATAAACCTTAATATCATTTGCAGCGAAAACACGTGCCGCGTCCCAAAGGAACTCGTTAGAATTAAGCCTTGAATCACAGGCAATACAGACTTTTATTTTCCCGCCGTTATTCGCTTTGAGATAATCGGCGAATCCCTTTGTTGCCTTGCCCACGGTGTAAGAGTTCATACGGTTAGTACCCGCGCCCATAATTCCACGAAGTCCGCCTGTACCGAAGGCTAAGTCTTTATAAAATCTGTCCTCTATTTCTTTTTCGTCTTTTATGCTTTCAAGCTCGGCTTTTGTTTTCTCGTCAAACCCGAGCCACACGTTATACTTATCTCTGTAATCCACGGCGCACCTCCATTTTAAGTATTATAGCATATCAATTTTTATAATACAATAAAAGGGCAGATTTTCTGCCCTTAAATCATTTATTTATTTTTCTTTTTGTTCTTTCTTTGAAGAAGTTCGTTTTCTTCCTGCTGTCTTCTGAGTTCTGCCTCTCTTTCTTTTTCAGCTTCCTCAGCCTCAGCTGCTGCCTTCGCCTCGTCGTATTTTGCGGCAATCTCGTCAAGACGGCTGTAATTTTCAGCCTGCTTTAAGAGTTTTTCAGCGTCGTTATACGGCTTAGCGGCACGGTTGAACTTAGCAAATTCATCCATTAACGCCTTTGCTTCCTTCTGAACTTCCTTCTTCTCGTTAACAAGCGACTTTGCCTTAGCCTTATCTCCCGCCTGATTTGCGGTGTAAATCTCTTCGTCAAGTTCGTCTTCTTTGTCGAAGAGTGCAGTAAGTGCGTTCATATCGGGCTTAACAAATGCGTTAACCGAACCGTAATATTTGTCATAAGCGCGCTTTGCGGAAAGCTTGCTTTTAGCAAATTCAATTCTGAATGAACGGAATTCCCTTTCTTCCTCGGTTGACTTGGGAAGCGCTTTAGCTTCGGAAACCTCGGCAGAAACGGATTTAAGGTTGATTTCATTAATGAAGTCAAGGCCCTTCGAATAAATATCGTTATATACTTCGAGTTTATGACGGCCGAGGTCGGAGTCAAACTTGTCAAGCTCCTTACATACGAACTTGGAAATATCAATGTTTTCGTCAAATTCAACGTCAGCTTTATACGCCTTTTTAGCCTCTTTGCGCTCGCTCTTTGGAGCGTTGCGGTAAACGTCTTTTTTAGTATTCTTAGGCTCGGCAACAGCCATTTCTCTTGCATTTTCCACAAGGTCAATTGCTTCAACGAGCTGTCTGTTCTTTAACGCGCCGTTTGCGTAGTCCTCAAAGAGAGCGCGAACCTGAAGAACGCGGATAACGCTCTTCTGCTTCTTCTCATCAAAGTCGTAGAAGAAATACGGTACAACATTGAGGAAAGCGCCGACCGCCGACATAATGATTAGCGCGGGGAGGAATTTATAAAGCAGGTCGGGCTGACCCGTTTCAATATCAAGAATATCGAACGGCTTTTCAAATCCGTTGCCCTCGAAAATACCGAATTTTTCCTGAATAGCGGGAAGTACGACAGAAGTTGCGAGGGTTACGATGTTACCGATAGTCGCAACGGCAGCGAACATACCGTCGATACGCTCGCCGGATTTATACTGCTGGAAGTCCCTGATATCCGCCTGGATAGCGGGGGTTGTAATCTGCTCGACAGAACCGAACAGGTAGTTTAACCATACGCAGAATACGAGCCACCAGAAGCTGCGTACGTTTATAATCATAAGCATAATGCACACTACGTTCATAAGGTTAACGCCGACGAGTACCTTTTTCTTGCCGAAACGTCTTACAAAGAACGGCGCAAAAAGCATACCCCAAAGGGAGGCGTTACCTATGAGAGTCCACGCAACGGCATACTGATTTCCGCTTGCCGTATGGCCGTAGCTCTGGTTATAAAGAAGAATATTTGAGTATGCGAGTTCAAGGAACCCGAGCCAGCCTGCAAGCGCGATAATCCAGAAATACTTATTCTTAGCAACCTCTTTAAGCGCGTCAACGAAACGAATCTGGATTGTATGCGTTTTAGCCTGAACGATTTTTTCCTTAGTATTAGCCCATACAACGATTGTAAGGCCGATACCCAAAACCGCATAGATAGGATATGTAATTCTGTAAACGATAAGATTAGTCTGGTCATTATTTGCAAAATACTGCGCAATAACGGGGTTGAGTATATTCATAATTGACGGAGCAAGAGAATATACAACTGCCTTTACCGCGAGAACGTCGGTTCTCTCCTGAGTATTCGGCGAAAGAACGTGAATAAGGTTTTCATACGCGTCGCGGAAGAAATTAAAGAAGAAATGGAGCAAAAGGTTACATATGAATACAACTATAACCTTTATCCAGTAGCCCTTATCGTAGCCGAGAACCTTGCCCGGGAACATTGAGTACATCTGCTGATACGGGAACCAGACGTAAACAAGCGCAATAATCGCAGTCGGAATACCCATTGAAAGCAGATAGGGCCTGTATTTACCGCCCTTTCCTCGTGTATTATCTATCATATTAGCCCTGATTCCCGTCAGCGGGATATTAAGAAGGGTTGCGATAAGATAGATAATATAAGTGTGCGTAGGACCTACGCCGATTGCAGTACTTACAATAATATTTGTTGTACTTACAATAAGCGTTGAGCCGAGCTGAATAATGAAATATGCGCCGATACCGCCGAAGGCGTAAGCCGCAATTTCCTTATAAGGCATATACTTACCCCTTGCCGGCTCTTTCCAGTTATAACGGACGTTATTTACTATGCCCGTTACCTTTTGTTTCAAAGAAACGTCAGACATTTCCATCTCCCCTTAAATGTTTATAAGCAAATTATAGCATATTAATATATATAAATGCAAGAAATAAAAAAGCTGAGTTTCAACATCGGTTTAAACTCAGCTTCGCTACTTTTCTTTAATTTTAATTATGTCAGTCTTATTTCTCATTTTTTCTTACGCAATCAACGTAAGCAGGGTCAGACATAGCTAAAATCTTTGCACATTTAATAAGTAAATTCATCATAATTACGTGTCCTCCTTTGCAATATTTACACACCCCTTTTGATGTGTTTACTGCATTATAGTCTTTTGCAAAGGAAAGTCAAGAATTGTTACAATTAGTTTATAATTAATTTA
This sequence comes from uncultured Eubacterium sp., assembly GCA_905233805.1. Lineage (GTDB taxonomy): Bacteria > Bacillota > Clostridia > Oscillospirales > Acutalibacteraceae > Eubacterium_R. The sequence goes on from CAJOER010000028.1 coordinate 15,041, forward strand.
TATTTGTTTTTGTGCAACATATATAATTATCGATATGATATTTTGAAAACGAAAGCACATTTATAGTGCAACTTCTACAACTTTGCCTGATTTAATCGTAACTAATAGCTTTGCACCGTCAAGTTCCCATTTATCGCATTTTCTGCATATATCGAACTTTAAATCTGACGCATCGGGCGCGCCGGACTGACTTGTATATTTCAAATCTTTCAGCCCTTCGTTACGAACATCCTCGCTTGTCATACCGAAGTACTTAAGCTTCTCTCCCCCGTTATCATAATACTCGCTGAGAATATCAAAATAATAGAGATTATTATCAAGTACTGCGCCTGCAAGTCCCCATCCTGCGCCGATGGCGTCGGATGAAAGAATATGATAAGCGGGAATATCGTTATATCTCAGCATATATTCAAAATACTGACTGTACGAAAATGAAGAACCGTATCCCGAAAGAATTGTATCAAGACAGCTGACAGTTTCATCAATGCCGGTTTTATCGGTATTGAGCGTAACGGAAGACGCAATATAGTTATAAAGCTTTATGGCGTAAACGGTCTTGTTCGTCGAGCCCTCGCTGCATTTTTTATATGTTTCTTTCACCGTATTAATAAACTGTTCTGTTTTAGCATTATGCTCGCTCTCGTTGTATTTGTATACAATGTCAACGCCCGATTCGTCGTCGTTAACGGTTAAATCCTTAACGAGAGCCGAAAGCGGGAACGAAGTATAGAAAAGCTGTAACACATTATCAAGAAGACCGGTATTCATTCTCAGCTCAGAGCTGTAATCCATAACGCTCTGGCAAAGCTTTTCATATGCGTTTACCGCGCTTTCGTCATAACTTGAATAAGCGGCGTCATATGTAAATTTAAGCTGTTCTTCCTCTTTTTCAGTTTCCTCTTTCTTCTGAGCAGTACAGGCACAAAAAGATAGAACGAGTACAAAACAAAGGAGTATGCTGAATAGTTTTTTCATTATCTGACCTCAATTTTTGAAAGTGTTTCCCCGACCTTATCGTGAATTACAAGGTCGGCGTTTTTATCCGCAGGCGTGGCGTCGCGGTTGATAAGCACAAAGTATTTACCGCTGAAATATCTGATAAATCCTGCGGCGGGATAAACGTTGAGTGACGTACCCGCTACAATAAGACAGTCCGCGGAGGAAATAGCAGCAAGCGCGCCGTTTATAACATCATTATCAAGCCCTTCCTCATAGAGTACAACGTCAGGCTTGATTATACCTCCGCACTCACACTCGGGAATTCCTTCGCTGTTTTTAATATATTCCGCGTCATAAAACTTACCGCACTTGCGGCAGTAGTTCCTGTGAACGCTGCCGTGAAGTTCAAATACGTTTTTACTTCCTGCCTTTTGATGCAGTCCGTCAATATTCTGGGTAACGACTGCTTTGAGTTTGCCAGCTTTTTCAAGCTCGGCAAGCTTTTTATGCGCCGCGTTCGGCTGAGCGTCAAGGGCTAACATCTTATCGCGGTAAAACTTATAAAAGTACTCCGTATTTGTAACAAAAAACGTATGACTGAGTATTTCCTCGGGCGGGAAATCATACTTCTGATTATAAAGCCCGTCAACACTTCTGAAATCGGGTATTCCGCTTTCGGTTGAAACACCTGCACCGCCGAAAAACACTATGTTTTCAGAGGCGTCAATTATTTCCTGTAAAGTCATATTATCACCTAAAAGTTCATATTATTCCAGCCCCAGTGTTCGGTTTCCGCATATTTAATATAGGTTCGCGATGCTGGAACGCCGAGGAACTTATCGGAAAGAGCGCAGAGTCTTGACGTTAATTCGTCATAAGCGCTGCCCGAAGCACTGCCGAAAATTGAAACCTCAAACATAGCGCAGGGTGCGCCGTCGCCCTTGAACCACATTGAAGACGGCTCTTCAATATTAACCATAAGCCAGCCCTCGCTTTTTCCGGGGATAGCTGTAATCGCGTTACCGAGTTCGGCTTTAAGTTCTTCTTTAACTTCATTTACCTTTTCTGAATTGGTTTTTACGTTAATATACGGCATAATATCATCTCCAAATTTAATGTATAAAATAATTATATATTTAGTTTATAAAAATTGCAATAAAAAATATTGAAGTTGTTTTTACGATATGATATTATAATGAATAATGAAGGAGAATTGATTATGAATATTTGGCATGATATATCACCCAAAAGGATTAAAAAAGACAGATTTTACGCGGTAATTGAAATTTCAAAGGGCGGGAAGAATAAATACGAACTTGATAAGGAAACGGGTATGTTAAAACTCGACAGAGTTCTTTTTACTTCTACCCACTACCCCGCTAACTACGGCTTTATACCGAGAACTTACGCGGCTGACAAGGACCCGCTTGACGTGCTCGTGCTTTGCAGCGAAATTATTAGACCTATGACAATAGTTGAATGCGTTCCTATCGGCGTTCTTATTATGGAGGACGGCGGCGATAAAGACGAAAAGATAATAGCCGTTCCCGTAAACGACCCGAATTACAGCTTTTATCACGATATCGACCAGCTGCCGCCTCACAGATTTGAGGAGATTAAACATTTCTTCGAGGTATATAAAAGCCTTGAACACAATAAAAACACTTCAGTAACCGAGGTTAAACCGAGAGAGGTTGCAGAAGAGATAATTCAGAGCTGTATTGACTCATACATAGAAAACTTTCAGTTATAAAGAAAACCGTCCGGTAATCGGACGGTTTATTATTATTCTTCGGGTATTTCGTCATCTATAACGGGAACGTCGGGAAACAGGGGTTCCTCCGTTTCGCTTACGGTAGTTTCTTCCACCGTTTCAGTTGTTTCAACTGTTTCGGCTGTTTCTTCGGCTTCGGGAAGCTTTCCGGTTTTCATAAGTGACTCAAATTCTTCGCCGTTAATCTTCTCTCTTTCAAGAAGAGTATTTGCAATAAGCTCGAGCTTGTCGAAATGCTCGGTGAGAATCTTTTCCGTCTTTGCATACGCCGCGCGCATAATGCGTTCAACCTCGTCGTCAATTCTCGTTGAGGTTGCGTCGCTGTAATTATTTACGTGGCCGTAATCCTTGCCGAGGAATACCTCGCCGTTGCCCGCGTCATAAACCACGGGACCGAGCGAGTCGCTCATACCGTATTTAGTTACCATATCGCGGCAAATTTCGGTAGCGCGCTGAAGGTCGTTTGAAGCGCCCGTTGATATATCTTTAAGCGCAATAGCCTCTGCAACGCGGCCGCCAAACATTGAAATAAGGTGATTGAGCATATCGTTGCGCGAATCGTAGTTTTCTTCCTGAGGAGTATACCAGGTATATCCGCCTGATAGAAAGCCGAAACCGCATGTCCTGCTTCATGGTATGCGGAAATCTTTTTGGCTTTCTCGGTATATTTATGGGATTTCTTTTCGGTACCGAGTTCAACTCTTGAAATTGCGTCGACAATATCGTCGGAAGTAATCGCTTTCTTATCACGCTTAACCGCAAGAATAGCCGCTTCGTTCATAACGTTTTCAAGGTCTGCACCGGTAAAGCCTGTAGTATTCTTTGCAACCTCTTTCAAATCAACGTCGGGAGCTAGGGGCTTATCCTTAGAGTGAACCTTCAATATATCTTCCCTACCCTCGAGGTCGGGACGGTTAACCGTAATCTGACGGTCAAATCTTCCCGGTCTTAAAAGAGCGGGGTCAAGAACGTCGGGACGGTTTGTGGCAGCCATTACAATAACACCGCTGTTTGTTCCGAAGCCGTCCATTTCAACGAGGAGCTGGTTAAGAGTCTGCTCACGTTCGTCGTTGCCGCCGCCCATACCGGTACCTCTGTGACGTCCTACGGCGTCAATTTCGTCAATAAATACGATAGCGGGGGCTTTTTTCTTAGCCTGTTCAAAAAGGTCTCTTACACGCGATGCGCCGACGCCGACGTACATCTCTACAAAATCGGAACCCGAAATTGAGAGGAAGGGCGCGCCCGCCTCGCCTGCAACTGCTTTTGCAAGAAGAGTTTTACCCGTACCCGGAGGGCCTACAAGAAGCACGCCCTTGGGAATTCTTGCACCGAGTTTTGTATATTTTTCGGGCTGTTTCAGGAAATCTACAAGCTCTTCAAGTTCTTCTTTTTCCTCTTCACAGCCTGCTACGTCTTCAAACTTTTTATCTGACTGTTCTTCGGGATTCTTCTTTATTTTACCGAAGCTGAGCGTTCTGTTAGTCTCGCTTCCGATAGTATTGCCCATACGGCGGATGCCCCAGAAGGCAATCGCAATTATAAGCAACGTAAACAGCGCGGTCGGAAGAAGGCTTACCCACCACGAGCTGCCTGCACCCTTTCGGTAATTATATTTTATCGGTTTTGTCGGATTTGCTTCGTTATAATCCTTAACGTATTCCCCGACGTCTTCAATAAAATAGCTTACGTTCGGAACAGTATAGGTATTGACCTTATCTTTTTCGTCCGTAAACAGTTTATATTTGAGGTTGCCGCTTGATAAATCGAGGTCAAATTCTTCAACCTGATTATTTCTGAAAAGGCCGACAATCTCAGAATACTGCTGAGTTTCCTGCTTATTCTGGCCGCTCATTATGAGTATGCCGACTATAAGCAGAATCGGAATCAAAAGATAAGGCAGTCCGCTTTTTAAATTTTTCTGCATATCGTCTTTCATTAAATACAGTCCTCCGTATTAATATTCAAAAAGTATACCGAAGAGGTATTACCGTCAATTTTCACTCTTTCGTCAACAGCATAGCCGTAAACTCCTATAACACCTTTTTCGTCGCAGATTACGGGAACATATGCTCTTTTTTCAACGGGTATGCGAAGTTCATTGAACAGCTTTTTAAGCGTTTTCGTGCAGCCCCTGCCGGCAGGAGATATTTCGTCGCCGTCAGTTCTGCTTCTGACAAAAACTCCGCCCGATATTTTATCGCTGTCGCAATAAAATCCAAAGCCGTCTTTTTCATTGTTAAGCTCGTCGATTTTAACTGTTTTTGAATCCGTTAAATAATCCGGCGCCACGTCGTTATATTCAGCGAAATAAAGGTTATCTTTATTAGCAAAAGCAAAAAGGTTTCCTTTAATCTGCGTTTTACCGTAGCTGTCAAGAAGAGCGCAGACCGAATTTAAATGCGTTTCATCAAGAACTACGTTAAAGCTTTCGGCGTAAAGCTCTATAACGCGCTTCAAAACTGACGAATGAAGCGTTTTCAGCTGACTTACGCTTAAAGTATCACTAAGATACTTTTCTGCTTCCTTAGCAATGAAATCATTATCTTCGGCAGCTGAAGAAATAAACCTTGCAATTGATTTTTCCGCAGCATGATTTACGCTTTCAAACAGCGGGATAATCTCGTTTCTGATTTTATTACGGGCGTATACGTTATCAGAATTTGTTTCGTCGGTAACGTAAGGAATGTTAAGTTCCTCACACGCACAAACAATTTCTTCGCTCGTGCACTCGATAAGAGGTCTTATAATATTTTCTCTTACGGGAGGAATACCCTTAAAGCCGTTTAGCGAGGTTCCCCTTGCAAGGCGGAAAAGCACGGTTTCAACGTTGTCGGAAAGACTGTGAGCCGTTGCAATTTTGTCGGCGCCTTCGCTTTCAAAAAAGCCGTATCTTCTCTTTCTCGAATACTCCTCAACGCCCATACCCTCGGCTTTGGCTTCGGCGGGTGCGTCAATTCTCAGGCATTTAAAAGGTACTCCTGCCTTTTCGCAGTAATCCCTGACGAACTCGGTATCATTAACCGACGCTTCGCCCCTTATTCCGTGCTCCACGTTCAAAACGGTAAGTTTTAAACCAAGCTCTTTCTTCTTTTTCAGAAGATAATAGAGAAGCAGCATTGAATCCTTACCGCCTGAAACGCCGACTGCGACGCTGTCGCCCGAAGAAAGCATATTATATTTTAATACAGTTTCATCAATTTTCCGAATAATGTTCATTTGTTTCAATAGGTCTGAAACGGGTGTACTCGCTGTCAAATACAAGTTCTATCGTTCCCGTTTCGCCGTGACGGTTTTTAGCAACAATAAGTTCCGTTTTATTACTGTCAATATTCTCACGCTCTTCCTCAAGCTTTTCGCCGGCGTAGTAAACCTCACGGTAGAGGAACATTACGATATCGGCGTCCTGCTCGATTGTACCCGACTCACGAAGGTCGGAGAGCTGAGGTCTGTGGCTCTTTCCCCTGCCCTCTGTGCCACGCGAAAGCTGAGCGCAGCATACAACGGGGATATTAAGGTCCTTAGCCATCATTTTAAGATTCTTCGTTATTTTTGTAACTTCCTGAACTCGGTTTTCGGTTCTTTCGGAAGAAGAAATAAGTCCGAGATAGTCTATAATAACGCAGTCAACGTTTTTCATTCTTCTTACAATTGACTTCATTTCGGGTACGGTAATAGCCGAAGCGTCCGATAGATAAAGTTCCGTATCATAAAGCGCGGAGGCTGCGTTACCGAGGCGCACCCACTCGTCATCGGAGAACTCGCCCGTTCTGAATTTCTTTGCGTCTATCGCGCACTGTGAGGCAAGAATTCTTTCAGCAAGCTGCTCGTTGGTCATTTCAAGAGAGAAGAATACAACCTTCTTCTTTCCCGTTACTGCCAGATTATGAGCAAGGTTGAGCGCAAAGCTTGTCTTACCCATAGCAGGTCTTGCACCGATAAAGATTAAGTCAGACCTGTTAAGGCCGGTTATGTATCTGTCAAGAAGGCCGAATCCCGTAGGAATGCCTTTATAATCGTCCTTCTCTTCGCTGTTGAGTTTTTTAAGACGGTCGTATACCCCGTCAACGATAACGGATTTAAGTTTTTTCGGTCCGCTTGATTCGGTACCCTTGCGCATATCGTAAAGCTTCTGCTCGGCAGTTTCCATAATAAGCTTGGCGTCAGCGCCGCTTGCGGAAGCGTTTTCAAGCACGTTTTGCGAAAGCTGAATAAGACATCTTAAATAGTACTGCTCTCTTACGATTTTTGCATAGTTTTCCACGTTCGCAACGGAAGGCACCATCTGCGCAAGCTGATATACGTAGTTTCTTGCACCTGCGGCGTCGCTGTATCCGCTTTTTGCAAGCATATCGCAAATCGTAATTGTATCAATTGACGTTGCTTTTTCGTCATAGCGCATTTTCATAGCGGCGAATATCTCTTTATGCTCAGGCAAGAAGAAATGGTCGCTTTCAAGATATTTTAATGCAATTGACATACAGCTCGCGTCTACAAGGATACTTCCGAGAACGCTCTGTTCAGCTTCTCTGTTATAGGGAAGCATTATGTTAGTATTGTTTTCCGGCATTTTATATTCCTCTTTTATGATTCCTGTACACTTACGAATATAGTCGCTGAAATTCCCTGATAAACTTTAATTTCAGCCTGAACCGTTCCGAAAGACTTTACATCTTCCATAGCGATTTTTCTTTTATCAATCTCTTCGCCGAACTCCTCTTTCAGCTTTAAGGCTACGTCTTTTGTTGTAACAGAACCGAAGAGTTTACCGTTTGCGCCGGCTTTGGCGGTGAGTTTAACAGTTTTGCCGTCAAGGCGCTCTTTCAGTTCGTTTGCAGCGTTGATTTCTTCCTGCTTGTGAAACGCCTTGGCTTTTTCTTTATTCTTAAACTCATTCATAGCCTTTGCGTCGGCTTCAACGGCAAGTCCTCTCGGGAAGAGGTAGTTTCTTGCATATCCGTCGCTTGTATTTACAAGCTCGCCCGACTTACCGAGCGACTTAACATCCGCTTTAAGTATAACTTTCATTTTCGCTCCTCCTTAAACTTCCATAAATATCGGAAGTATCATCGGTCTTCTCTTCGTCTGTTCAAAGAGATACTTTGAAAGCTCGTCTTTAAGCTTCATTTTTACCGCATTCCAGTCGTGATACTTCGCGTGATAATTGTTTTCAATTACGTCAAGAGCAATATCCCTTGCATTTTGCATAAGCTCTTCGTTTTCCTTAACGAAAACGAAACCTCTTGAAACAACGTCGGGACCGCCAACGATATATCCCGTTGACGCGTCAATAGTCGCAGCAACAACAAATATGCCGTCGCGAGAAAGAACTCTTCTGTCGTTTAATACAACATTGCCGACGTCGCCGACTCCGTAACCGTCAACGTAAACCTCGCCTGACGGAACGTCGTCAAGTTTAGTAATACCGTCGTCGGAAATCTCAATATGGTTACCTATATCGCCGATAAAGATATTCTCCTTTGGGATATTCATCGAAAGCGCAAGCTGCGCATGGCTTACAAGATGTTTCTGCTCGCCGTGTACGGGGATGAAAAACTTAGGTTTAACTATGCCTATCATAAGTTTTAAATCCTGCTGACAGGCGTGGCCCGAAACGTGAACGTCATACATATTCTCATATATAACCTCAACGCCCTGCTTCATAAGCGCGTTAACAACGTTTCCGACCATTTTTTCGTTACCCGGTATCGGAGTAGCCGAAATAATAACGTAATCGTTGGGCGTAAGGCGTACCATACGGTGCTCGTTATTAGCCATTTTTGTAAGGGCGGACATAGCCTCGCCCTGAGAACCCGTTGTGATAATAAGAATCTTATCGTCGGAATAGTTTTTAATTGTTTCAACTGGAACCATTATTCCCTCGGGAATATTAAGATAGCCGAGTTCGCTTCCGACGCTTACAAGGTTTTCAAGGCTTCTGCCAACTACGGCAACCTTTCTTCCCCTCGTGTATGCGGCGTCAATAATCTGCTGAACTCTGTGAATATTCGATGCAAAGGTTGCAACAATAATTCTCTTCTTTTTTGCTTTTCTGAAAAGGAGTTCAAAGCTTTCGCCCACGCTGCTTTCGCTCATCGTAGTACCGGGCCTTTCGGCGTTGGTGGAATCCGAAAGAAGCGCAAGCACGCCCTTTTTGCCAAATTCGGAAAAGCGGGTTAAATCTATCATATCCCCGTCAACAGGCGTAGTGTCGATTTTGAAGTCGCCCGTCTGGATAATAACGCCCGCGGGACAGCGCACCGCAAGTCCTACCGCGTCGGGAATTGAGTGATTAACGTGAATAAGTTCAATATTGAAATGGCCGAGCGTAATATTGTCACCGGGCTTAATCTCAACAAGCTTTACGCTGCCGAGTAAATCGTGCTCTTCAAGTTTACCCTTGATAAGACCGATTGTAAGCTTGGTAGCGTAAACCGGAATATTTACCTTTTTAAGAAGATATGCAAGCCCGCCGATGTGGTCCTCGTGACCGTGAGTGATAATTATACCCTTTACTTTCTCAAAATTATTCTCAACAAAAGTAAAATCGGGTATAACAAGGTCAACGCCGAGAAGTTCCGTTGACGGAAAAGCAAGACCGCAGTCAACGATAAACATATCGTCTTTATACTCGTAAACGGTCATATTCTTACCGATTTCATTCATACCGCCTATAAAAGAAATCCTGACCTTTTCCTTCTCAATCTGAGGGACAACGCCCGACTTCTTCGATGTCTTGCGGTAGGTGTAGTAGCGTCTTCTGGAATTCCGTTTTCCGTAATCGACGCGCTTAGACATCCTATCCTGATTTGCCATAAAAAAGATTTACCTCCTTATTTAATTATTTTTCCGCACATAAGATAGTATTCTTTATAATAAAGTATATTTTCGGTAATGTCAAGAAAAATAGATAATTATTGATTTAATGACCCGATAATGGTATTATATTAAAAAATATATTGACAGACGGTGAAAGTATGAAGAACGTAAAGATTTATACCGACGGCGCGTGCAGCGGAAATCCCGGTCCCGGCGGCTGGGGCGCGGTGCTTATTTACAAAAGCGTAAAAAAAGAACTCAGCGGCGGAGAAAAAGAGACTACCAATAACCGCATGGAGCTTACCGCAGTAATAAAATCACTCGAGGCGTTAACCGAGCCATGCGAAGTTGAACTTACCACTGATTCAAAATACGTTTGCGATGCAATTAACAAAGAATGGCTTTATTCCTGGAAAAACAACTCCTGGAAAAAAGCGGATAAAAAGCCCGTGCTAAACGTGGATTTATGGCAGATACTGCTTGAACTGCTTGACAAGCATAAGGTTACTTTTAACTGGATAAAAGGTCACGACGGAAACGAATTTAACGAGCGCTGCGATGAACTTGCGGTAAAATATTACAAGGATAATTTTCAATAAAAACGGGAGGGTGTTAACCCTCCCCTTAATATTATGCAATTTGATTTCGGTTTTATTCAACTACCCAGTAGTCAACCGTAAGGCATTTTGATTTATTGAGTTTTCTGATATCGGCGCCCTTTTGCGCGTTAATCATTTTAAGCTTATTCTCTTTAAGCTGTTTGTAAACAGCGGCGTAATCTTCATCGTAATCGCCGTTTTCAATCTCTTTGCCTTCCTTATCGGTCTTGGTATTGCCCTCTTCGTCAAGTTCATACTTGTCAAGGCTCTTTCCCGTAACATAAATACAGTCGTTGGAACAATCGCCTACTAAGAAGGTTCCGCCCTTGAAATCGGCAAGAGCGAGTTTAACCGCGTTACCGTAATCGGTTACAACGCTTGCAAGGCAGTTAGACTTTGACCCCTCGTCTACGCCCGAACCGAAAGTATATACGGAATAGTCAAAGTTGTCGCTTGCGCTGAAAATTGATTCCTCAACGGGGTTACCGCCGGCAAATACAACCTGAGTTCCGTCGTCGTACATTTTTTCAACGATAGAAGCAAAGCGGTCAACCATTTCAAAGGTAGTATGATAACAGTATTCATTATCCATTGAAATACCGGTTGAAAGTCCCTGATTGTCAACGTTTTCCCATTTATAGAACATATATCCTTCTTCAGGTGCGTCGGCAACA
>CAJOER010000029.1:2547-12085 GCA_905233805.1 uncultured Eubacterium sp.
CACGCGGCGTTGCTGCATCAGGCTTGCGCCCATTGTGCAATATTCCCCACTGCTGCCTCCCGTAGGAGTCTGGGCCGTGTCTCAGTCCCAATGTGGCCGATCAACCTCTCAGTCCGGCTACTGATCGTCGACTTGGTAGGCCGTTACCCCACCAACTATCTAATCAGACGCGAGCCCATCCCTCGGCAATAAATCTTTGGTACGGTCATGATGCCATATCCGTACGTTATGCGGTATTACTGTCCGTTTCCAGACACTATCCCCCACCGAAGGGCAGGTTGCTCACGCGTTACTCACCCGTCCGCCACTCAGTCTTTGTCTGCGTCCTTCCGAAGAATTCTGCTGACTAGCTTCGTTCGACTTGCATGTGTTAAGCACGCCGCCAGCGTTCGTCCTGAGCCAGGATCAAACTCTTAAAACTTTGTATCTTAACAGCCCTCAGGCTGCCAAAATCATCCTAAAAGCTCTCCAGCTCTCGCTGTCGTCTTCTAAATTACTGTCGCTTCTTTTTGAAGCTTTCGGAGTATTTTCATACTCAATTATTTCGGGTTCCTTTTCGTCGTTATTTAATTTCCTTGGTTCATGCCGCCAGGCGTCGGAAAACCGCTTAAAATCAAGCTATTTTCTTTATGCCTATTTTGCGACGGCCTTGACATAATAACAAATCTAAAACCAAATGTCAACACTTTTTTTAAAAAAATTTAACTATTTTCACACCCTTCCGTGCGTTCCCATTTTTACCCCTGTTTCAGTAATCACAATATTTCGGGCGTCGCTCTTGGAACAATACTATATATAGAATTGATTATAATATATATAATACTTTTACATTATAATATAGGCGATGTCAGTGACGACCATTTCTCTAGCGCCGTTTCGGCTTTCTTTTTCACTTTTAAAAGGTCTATTTCGCATCCCATAACGCTCAGCGTCTTCCCTTCAATCGAAATAAGCTCCGCCGAATCATATCCGAGCGAAGCCGTATTCTTATATGCAACCGCCGTTCCCGTTACGAGAACAAACAGTGCAGATATTAAAATTATAACCGTCTTTTTCATTTTACTTCACGTACTTTTCATTCATCAAATCCCCGAGCGCCCTGCCGAACAGTCTTGCCGAATAGCACGCCTCGTCAAGCGTATTAGCGTCCGTGCCTATTTCAAGCAGGAAGGAGTTATGCGTTTCGTACATATTGTACTTCCTCTGCGAGAACAGTATCGGGCGCATTAATCCCGAATACAAAGAGTTCACTTTTTTCTGCACCTGCAAATCAAAGCGCAGGTTGTATTCCCAGTCGGGGAAGTTTGTTACAAGCCCGTACTCGCAGGGCGCTATGAGCATCATCTTTGCCGCCTTCTTTTTATTGATAACGGCGGTGGGCTTTACCTTGGTTTTATCCGAATATGTAATATCGTCCCTGTGCAGGTCTATTGTAACTTCAATCGACGGGTATTCTTCAAGATATTTTTCAACGCTTTTACGAGAGTTATCATAGCTCGAATTATAGTCCCTGTCGTGAATTGTTTTATCGTGAATGACCTTGAAGCCCGCCTTTTCAAGCTCCTTTACGAGTTCTTCTCCGACGCGTACAACGTTCCTTGCGGGATTTTCGGAGCGCGCGTCGGAGCTTATATAATAACCCGTGTCGAGAAGCGAATACGCCTCGGTTGTATGAGAATGATAAACGAGAACCGAGGGCTTTGATTTATCACCGATTATCAAATCAGAGTCCTGCTTCAGCAGGCTCCGGATATCGGGCTTGTAAAACTCGGAAGGTATCTTGCTTTGCACTTCAATTCCGTCATACGAAATCACCGTTCCTCCGCCCAGATAGGGTTTCTCGCTCGTTTTTCCCTTTGCCTTGCTTTTGCCGTAAGTCTTTTTTGCTTCCTTCATAAGCTTTCTGATATCCGAAGGCGTTTCGGTTATACCGTAACCGTCATCGCTATCCTTTGAACCTGTTACCCTCATAACCGGCTTCTCTTGCGGGGCAGTAGTATTATTAACGCTCTTTTCGGGAATATAATCGGAAATTTTTGACTCAAAACGGGAATATAAACCGTCCGGCGCGGAACATTTTGCAAGCGCCATTGAAAGCGGAAGCGCATAAGGTGAAAGCACGGGCATAAAATTAAACGCCGTACCGACGCAGCCGAGCAGAATTATAACTTTTGATATAAAAACAACCGTCTCTTTTTTCATTTTTACACCTGTGTATCTGATTAATATATAGTATTCATCAGATACTGCGATTATCCCACGAGGGCGTACAGTTCCTCACTGCTCAGTCCCTTTTGAAAACAGACGTTTATCCCCATACCTATAAGCTTTGCGCCCTGCTCGCATATTCTGTCTATCTCACGCGGGGTAACATAGGCGCCGCTGCTCAGCGTATCCGATATAACCGCAGTGCTGACGACGGTCGGAATTCCTATTGAAATTACGGGAACGCCGAGCGTTTTTTCGGATATTTCAAAGCGGTGGTTTCCAACCCCCGAGCCGGGGGATATCCCCGTATCCGAAAACTGAACGGTATTCCCGAGCCTGTCCATTGAGGTTGCCGCAAGAGCGTCAACGACGATAATGCACGAGGGCTTAATCTGATTTGCAACGCCCTTTATTATCTCCGCGGTTTCAATCCCCGTGTCGCCGAGGACTCCCGTAGAAACGCAGGCAACGCTGAAAAGCTCGCCGAGTCCGGATTCATCAGAGTCTGAAAGATGCCTTGTCGCGAGAATATAGCCGTTCACCTTAGGGCCGAGCGAATCCGCGGTGATATTCTTATTTCCAAGCCCCGCAACAAGAACAGAATCGAGTTTTTCGGGAAGAATTCCTTTAAGGACAGACGCAAACTCATCAAGCCGCCCGTCGAATATATCGGTGTCGTTAACAAAGGACTTCACGCCCAGCGTAATATAGCAGCCCTGCGGCTTTTCAAGTTTTTTCGCCCCGTTTTCGTCGGTGATTCTAACCGTTGTTACGTTCCCTTTTTCTTCAACAATTACTCCGCCGAGTTTCCCCGTTTCGCTTGACTCGTAACTTTCAAGCGCTAGGTCGGTTCTGCTTTCCGTATAAATCGCCTCAATTCAGGTGTATTTCATTAAAAGTATACCCAAAAATAAAAAAAGACTTGCATTTTATATTTACTTGTGATAATATAACTAACGCACATAAAACAAGCCGACCGTGTTAAGGCTTGATAAATCATAAAGCAATAATATTCACTGTCATTATTGCGTATTGATTAACTTCATAAAGGAGTAACAGAATGGCTAATATTAAATCAGCAAAGAAAAGAGTTAAGGTTAACCAGAAGAAGGCTGCTAACAACAAGGCTCGTAATTCTGCGCTCAAGACAGCTATTAAGAAGGCTAACGCAGCAATCGAGAATAACGCTGACGATAAGGAAGCTGTAGTTAAGGACGCAATCAAAAAGATTGACCAGGCTGCAAGCCACAATCTTATCCACAAGAATTGCGCGTCAAGAAAGAAGAGCAACCTTGCTAACAAACTCAACAAAGCGTAAAATGATTAAGACTTCCGTAAATCGGAGGTCTTATTTTTTTGTAATACAATTTTGCTTGACTTTGATAATAAATGTTATATAATAGAATTGATACAAGAATTTTTTAGGAGGTCTGATTATGGACTTTAAAAAACTTTTTAAGATTATTGCTGTAATCGCAGCCCTCTGCGCTCTTGCTGCAGCAGCTTATGTTGCATTTAAAAAGCTTACCGGCAAGGACGAGCCTGAATACTTTGACGACAACGATTTCTTCGAGTGCGATAACGACCTTGAAATCGTTGAGGTTAAAGAGGAAGCTCCCGCTGAGGAGCCGGCACCGGCTGAAGAACCCGCCGAAGAGCCCGCGATTGAGGAAGACGAAATCGAGGCGCCCGAAGAAATTACAGAACCCGAAGCAGAAGGCGAGTTTGAACTTGCAGAGGAGCCGAAAGAGGCGGAATAATTCAAATCAGTTAAGGCGGCTTTGCCGCCTTATTTTTTTAGAGGTATAAAAGATGTATAAATCAGGTCTTGTATTAGAGGGCGGCGGCTCGCGCGGTATATTCACAAGCGGCGTGCTTGACGCTTTTCTTGAAAAGGAAATAGAATTTCCCTATGTTATCGGAGTATCAATGGGAAGCTGCAACGCCGCCTCGTTTATCGCAAAATGCAGGAAACGGCAGCACGATATTACGATAAATTACATAAACGATAAAAGATATATGAGCCTTTCCAACATAGTCAAGCTCGGCGAATATCTTGACGGCGAGTGGATTTTCGGCGAACTGACCTACGATCTCGCCCCGCTCGATTACGATACGTTTGAAAAATCGAATACGGTATTCTGCTGCGTTACGGCTAACGCAAAGACGGGCAAGGCGGAATACTTTTATCCGAAAACACTCAGGGAAAGGGGCTGCCCCGAAGTGCGGGCAAGCTGTTCAATGCCGATAGCTACAAAGGGAGTTGTCATAGGCAAGGATTTATACTACGACGGTGGACTGATTGATTCAATCCCGCTTGAAAAGGCGCTTTACGACGGGTGCGAAAAGGCGGTAGTCATCCTCACCCAGCACAGGGGCTACGTGAAACAGCCGGTAAATGAAAACGTTGTAAAGCTGATAAAGAAATACCCCCTGACGGCGCAGGCTCTGCTCAACCGCCACGAGGTATATAACAAACAGCTTGAATACGTATATGAAAAAGAAAAGGAGGGGCTTGCCCTCGTAATTCTGCCGCCCTGCCCTCTCGACTGCCCGACTCTTGAAAAAAGCACGGCAAAGCTTGAGGCGATATATCAGCTCGGATATAAGCAGGGGCTTGAAAACGCAGAAAAGGTTAAAGAATATATAAAAAGTGACTGATTATTCATCAGTCACTTTTTTCTCATGTAATACTTTATAGAGCACGTCGGGATAGTCGCTCATAATGCAGTCGGCGCCTACCGAGGAGAGGTATTCAAGCTCGCTCTCCTTGTTTATAGTCCAGTACTGAACTGCGATATCACGCTCGTGCGCATAGTTTATAACCGTTGCGGTGCCGAGGTTTACGAGCATCCTGTACGGCATATTATACGGTATCTGAAGCGCCTTATATTTCGGCTTGAAGTTCTTTTTATGCGTAACCGCCGCGCCGTAGAATTCAAGCACCTCGACGATTGAGGCGGAGCGCTTCAGCTCCGGGTGCTTTTCGTCAACGTATTTCGTTATATCCGCCTTAAAGGTTCCGAACACCGTCTTGTCGAGCAGGTCCCTTTCAGAAAGAACACGAACAAGCTCGTCAACCGCCTTTTCTCCGAGTTCTCCGCCGTTTTTAACCTCAATAATATAGCTGAAATCGCCGTTTGCGGTTAAATAATCAAGCACGTCCTCGGCGCGTACGATTCTTAAATCGTCGGGCACGTTCTCACCGCTGTATTTACTGTACGGCATTTCGCCGTCCTTGTTTACAAAATGAGCGCCGATATTCAGCTTGCTGAGTTCCTCGTAGGTATAATCCTCGGGACGCGCCTTTTCAACTCCTAAGACCTCAACGCTGTCGGTAGTGCGGTCGAGGGTATCATCGTGGAGCAGAATAAGCTGGCCGTCTTTCGTTATGTGCAGGTCAAACTCAAAAACGTTAACGTTGAAATTTTCATTTTCAATGCAGTTGCGAAAAGCCATCATTGACTCTTCGGGCGCTATTCCGCCGCCGCTTCTGTGCGCGCTTATGTACGGCTTACCCGCTGCGCTTATCTGATTATTAGTAGTATTGTAGCTTTTTATATCCGCGGGGTTTGATTTATAAGCTGCGCCTATTAAATCAAATATCAGAATTGCCGCGAGTACGCACGCAACTATCAGCGCAGCTTTTTTGCCCTTTGTCATACGCTTGCGCTCTGTTTTAACAGACATAGTTATCTCCCATATTTATCGGTAGTCATTGCTTTCGGCTTAATCATATCCTCTCAAATCATAAAGGTCACAATTATTCCAGTAAGTGTCGTACCAACTTTTCCCTTTTTTAAACGAACTGTCTTCACTTCTTATACTTGCAAGATACTTTTTACCGTTAAACCTAAAGTTAAACCGTATTCTGTAAGAATCGCTGTCATACCATGTAACGCTTCCTTTAACATAAAAACGAATCTTCTTTATCTTATAACCTTTAATCGTTATATTTTTATTTTTAGGTAAGCGAAGCTTTCTGTCATACACCTTATAATCATCCTGCATACAATATGCTTTATTTGAACAGATAGTTAAACTTTTGCTGTCGCAATTTTTAACTTTAACCGTAAAATAATTATTTCTCGTGTTATAGTCGGTAATTATTGCAACAAAATCAGGTTCTTTGTGACTTACTTTTACCTTTGCTTTGTATTTTCTCTTGCCGCACTTTGCAGTTATTACACAGTTTCCTTTTCCTTTGGCGGTTACCTTTCCGTTTTTATTAACTACTGCAACTTTTTTATTGCTCGTTGACCATTTTGCTTTTTTCTTGGTAAAGTTAACCTTTAACTGCTCTTTTTCTCCGTAATAGAGAGAAACATCGGTATAGTTAAGTTCTGGTTTCGGATTTTTGATTATAACCTTTGATTTATATATCTTTCCGTTTTCAAGTTTAACAGTAAGATTACATTTGCCTGCTTTCTTACCGTAAATATAAAACTTATTTTCTCTATCAAAGTATACTTCTGCAAGTTTTTTATTGTCTATCTTTATATCTGCTCCGTGCAAAGAATTTTTTGGAGATATGCCCTTAATCGGCACCGACTTTGTATGGTTGGTTTTAACATTAATCTTCTTCGGCACTTTCAAACTTGTCGCAAAATTTTTATAATAAATCACTTTATATGTGCATTTTATCGGACAATCTGTAAGAGATTCAAAAGTAAGATAATATCTTCCTTCATAAAGTTCTTCATCAGGCCAGAACCAAAACTCCTCATCAGAATATCCTTTATCAATTCTAAATTTAGCAGAATATACCTTCTTGTCATCCTCGTCAAATAAAATTACTTTTATGCCGTCTTTTCCGTTAGAAAAATATCTGTAAGACTTATCAGTTTCAGTTTCAAGTTCCACACATATAACTCCGTCGTTTTTCAGTTTGAAACTGTATTCATCAAAATCTGTGTCAAAGTCCACATTCGCTGAGCCTTGCTTCAAAACCGACTTTGCATAAGCCGTATACGGCATAGATGAGAACGCCAGCACAAGTGCAAGAACAAGTGACAATATACGAAGTGACTTCTTCATTTCCATTTTCCTTTCATTAATTCATATGAAGAGCCGCTGTAATCACACAGCAGCTCTATATTAGTTATTTCTTTGTTACCGTCTTTGCGGGGATAAAGTTGCCGTCGGCACTGTCAAAGGTGATTTCAACCTTGTCGCCCTTCTTTAAGAGAAGAACGTCCATGGCATCGGTTACTTTAATGAAGTAATACTTGCCGTTTACCTGTAAGTAATAAACCGTGTTGCCGTCGTTAACCGAGGTCTTGATATCGGTGATTTCGCCCTCAACCTTAGCCGTCTTATCTTCGGCAGGCTCGGTATTTTCGGCGTCGTCGACTACCGTTTGCTGCTCGGCGTTTTCGTCAACCTTATATTCGTCGGCGTTCGCGGTCTTGTCTACCTTACCCTTGTCTTTAAGAGCGTCGATATAGTTTTCAACCGCCGCATTAAGAGCCTTTGCGTCGCTCTTTGCAACGTCAAGAAGTCCCGTGCCGACGATTGTCTTATCGTCAAGGTTTACGAGGGCGTAGCCCTTAACCGTGTAGCTGTCGCCGTAAAGTGACATAAAGTAGGTCGGCTGACCTTCAATATCAAGAAGAATCGGGAATATTGCCTGATAGCCGTAGTTCTGAACCGCGTCTGTTGCCGAGGTCTTTGCCGAGTTCTCGGTTGCGCCGCCGTTCTTGTAGTATCTCGTCTCCTTGGTTCTCTGATTACAGAGGATGAATCCGAAGTTCGAGGTATCGCTTTCGTTTGAGGTTACGCCGGTATATACCCATACGTCATCGTCAAGCGCGATGTTGCCGCAGCCGTCAGATACTACGCTTACGTCCTTCTGGAAGAAAATTGAGTTCCAGAAACCGTTTGAAAGCTTACCGTGATAGTTGTACTGCTCGGTAACAAGGTTCTGAGTATATACAACGTCAATCCAGTTGAGCTTTTTATCGGTTCTTACGGTTTCAATATCATAGTAATCGCTCTTACCGTTGAGCGCGTCGGTAATAATAACGCCCTTAACGTCGCGTCCGCCGAAAAGACCTATCGTCTTATCGATTACGGGAGTAATCCAGTAGGGGTGCGCGTCGTCGTCAATTTCAAAATTCGGGACGTCCATAATCGCAAACGGATACTGGAAACGCAGGTGCCTGAGCAGTTTTTCGTTAAACAGCTCGCTCGGCGAATACTTGATTCCCTCGCCGAATTTGTCAACGCAGTTTACAACCTGAACCTTCTGGCTTACAAGGTCGATAAGCATATATGCGGGAAGTCCGTTTTTAGTGTTGGAAAGCCAGCGGAATACGTCAGCATAGTTAAGATATGCAACGCGCACGGGCGAACCCTTATAGTTAATCTGGGTTGACTCGGGCGATACAACGTACTGGCTCTTGTATTCGTCAAGCTGACCGAGCTGCTGGTCGGCAAGAACCTTTGCCGTAGCCGCGTCAAGACGCGGAACCTCGTCATAGTTAATCGACTCAAAGTCCTCGGTAAAGTTGCTGTCCTCAACCGTCATAAGCTGAGCGTAGCTTCTTGCTCTGAAAATTGTAGCGCCGGTAAGCCAGCCTACAAGCATAACAAGCACGATTACCGCAACGATAATAATCGGTATTCTTGACTGTTTTCTTGCGTATTCCTTACGCTCAACCATACGTCTTGCGCCGATAACAAGCGAGAACACCGCCATAAAAACGGCAATAATCGCAATAACAAACGTATATATATCCGCGGTCTTAAAATTAAGCGCAGGGAACATAGCGTAATAAAGCACACCCGCTGCTACAACAGTAATAAGCGCCGTCAAAACGAGCTTTAATCCGAGTTTCGGAGGTTTAACAACTACCTCAACCTCGTCCTTACCCGGCCACTTGAATTTAGCCTTGAAGTTTTCAATTACCTCGTCGGCGTCGTAATCCATATTAGGCATTTTGTCACTCATATTTTTTCTCCAATCATAAAAGATATAACAATTATACTATATTATAATTAATAATTCAAGTACAGAAAAGGCGGTCCTCACGACCGCCTAAACTGTAGCTTAGTATAGTATTGTAAAGTGATTACTTTCTTGTAATTCCCTTTGAATCCTTAAGGAACTGGTCGGAAGCAGGATAGTGGTTCTTGTAAGTAATTGCAAGGTTAGCGCTCTTATCCTTAATAACCGCGATGTTTGCGTGAGTTACGGAGATGTTTGAAATCATCGTGTAGTCAGCTTCAACAACTTCCTTTGTTGCGGTGTCAATCTTAACCTTTGCAGTACCGCCCTTGTAGTAAACGATGACGTTTTCCTCCGGTGTGCCCTGTGTAAAGGAAACCG
>CAJOER010000030.1:0-22336 GCA_905233805.1 uncultured Eubacterium sp.
GCATAAACCGTCGCGTTCTCTTCAAAAACGTCGTATACGGGAACAACCGCCGAAAGCGAATGCATCTTTTCAAGCGTTGTCCAGAGGTTGTAAAACGAACCCTTGATGCTTTCAATTTCGCCCGCGAAGCGCTGGCGGATATGAAGCACGTTATTGCCTTCAAGACGGCTTGCAATTCCCTTGGGATAAAACTCCCTTATAATGATTTTTTTATCAAGCTGGGTGTCGTAACCTGCATAGGTAACGCTGTCGCTGTCGTGTGAAAGGAACGCGCCGACAACATATTTTCCCGCAAGCATCGTTTTCGGTGCAAGGTATACAAAATCAATTTCTTTATCGTTATCGTAGCCGCACTCCGCACAGACTGCGCCTTCGGTAAGCTCTTTAAAGCAATTCATACAAAGATTATCCAAATCTTTCATTTTAAACCACTCCATATAATTTATTCTAATAAATTATAATATCTATATTATTTAAAGTCAAGTAAAAAGTCCGTGTTATTCACGGACTTTTTTATCTTTCAGTTTTATTGCCAGCGCAAAACAAAGCATCAGTACAAGATAAAGAACTATCCATACATAAAAGCTTTTGCTTACGTGCCAGTTGTTTATTATTCTGTAACCTATTTTTGCGCCGACCTTAACGGTGTTGATTATAAGCGCAATAATCTCATATCCCGCCGCAAAGCGAAGCGAATACGCGCCCGAATAATATGCAATGCCGAGTATTACGAAGCTTGCAAGCGCATAAAAAGCAAACTGCGAAAAGTAACCGAAGAGCATACTTCCCGTAACGTTCAGAAAATACTTGAACAAAACGTCCGATATCTCGGTGAAAAACGGAACCGAAAAGATAATGGCAAACACCGTCGGCGCAGTTACTCTTCTGTCTTTATCCTGCGCGCAGTACAGTTTATAGATAAGAACGGCAAACATAATCATTGCCGCTTTTTTTACTATGAAAAACAGCACGTCGGCGCTTTGGGAATATAGGTATAGAAAGCTAATGTTTACGGGCATCATCTTATATGCAAGAAGCGCGGCAAGAAGCCCGAGACGTATTTCTTTTGTCTTTGATATTACATAAACCGTAAACGCAAGCAAAAGAGTATAGACCATGGCAAGCACGATGCCGAGAGTCTTGCCCTGCGGAATAAACAGCTCTATAAGCCGTTCCGCCGCGTATGAAACAAGTATGACGGCTATTGTAAATATACAGAGTTTTCCGTCCTTTGAAACTTTTATTTCACTCATAATCTTCTGTTCCCCTTGTAAAATTATGTCTTGTGTGTTATATTATGCTTACAAAAATGAAAGGCGTGTGCTTTATGAAAATAAAAAGCGGATTTGTAAAAAGGAATATTGCGGGTTCAAATATCGTCGTACCCGTCGGCAAAAGCGCAAAGGGATTTAACGCCATGATTACCCTTAACGATTCAGCGTCGTTCTTCTGGGACTGTTTTCAGAAGGACATATCCGTTGAAGAATGCGTTAAACTCGTGTGCAGCGAATACGACGTTGACGAAACGAGGGCAAAAGCCGACGTTGAAAACTTCGTAAAAATGCTTAAAGATAACGACTTACTTGATTAGCAGGGTTCCCCTGCTTTTTTTATGACTGAATTACAAGCGCCGGGTAACTGCTCTCTTTAAAATCTATCTGTTTTTTAAACTTAGAGATTTCACGGCTTTTTACGTCCCCGGTGAAATTCTTCAAAATATATGCGTAATCTTTTCCGTTTATTACGCTGTCGCTGTTATAATCGCCTGTAACGATACCTATCGGGTACTGAGTAATATCAATACTGCTTATGCTCGTATTAATGACTACCGTTGCCGTTCTCTTCAAAGCGAACATATCCGTTACGGTAATCTCGTTATTGCCGGACTTCATGCTTATTATTGCTATTCCGTTATCTCCCGTTGTCTGAGAGTCGTTTTCCCTCGTGACAACCGCGCCCGGAACAGGCTCGCCCGTTGTATAGTCAATTACCTTGAGAGTAACGCTTTTCAGTCCGCTTTCGTTAATTATCACGTCATAGTCAGCGCTTGTTCCGAGCACCGTAACGGTAATCTTGTTTGCGGTATACAGCGAACTTGTCTGAGGATACCAGTGCGTAACGTCCTGCGACGCGGAATAGGTAATCGCGTTTCCGTCAATAGAGTCCTTGCCCGTTACGCTTGACGAGGTTCCGTCCTTGTAGTGAACGGTGACGGTAAGGTTGGTAAGAAGTCTTGACAGATTATAACTGAAATACTGCGCGCCCGTGCTGTCCGTCATCCACGAGCCGTTTGTATTCTCCGTATAAGTAACCCCGCTTGAAAGCGAAATGCTCTCTATTGAATTGTCGTCGTATTCGTCGCAGACAAGCTTTACGTTCATCGTGCCGTTGGTGCGCCCGGAGCTCCACCAGCCCGCGGTGTAATAATATGTAACTCCCGCTTCAAGATGATAGGTAAGGCAGAACTGGATAACTCCGCTCTGTCCCCTCGCGGCAAAGTCGGGACTTTCGGACGAATAAGCAAGCTGAGTATAAATACGGTTCGTTCCCATCGGGTCGCTTTCTTTTACAAAAAGGTACGCCTCGCTGTGCGCCACGTTAAACGAAAGAAAGCTGTAAGTTCCCGAAACCTCGGGGGTGTAAATATACCAGTTTAAATCCTCGCTGCCGTCCATTGAATCGCTGTAAAGTACGTCAAGTATCAGCCTCTGGGACTTCGCAAAGACGGTTGCACATATTGAAAGGACCGAGGCAATAATTGCAATAACGAGCACTATGCTTATCAGTCTTTTTTCACTTTTTTTCAATTATCACCCCTCCTTTATTAACAATTTGTTAATATTATTTTACAATTTATTTTACATTTAGTCAATAGTTATATTAAAAATTATATATTACCTCTCTATTTACGGCTTGTAAAAAAAGTCGAAATAGTATAAAATATCCCTGAAAAAAGTAAAGGAGAAATGCCTTATGCCATCAAAAAAGCGTTCCTCAAAAAACTTCAGAATAGGAACGAGGATTACAATTTCTTCAATTATCGGAATAGTCATCCCCGTTATTGCGGCGCTTTTGTTTTTATATTTTGCGCCGGAAAACTACACCTCATTTCTGTTCGGGAAAACGCGGATACTGTACTTTCTGGTAATTCTGCTTTTCGTTCTTTCGATAGCCGCGCTTTCGTTTATAACTTCAAGAACAATAGTGCTGCCCATTAAAAAACTCGCCGAGGGTGCAAACGAGGTCGCCAACGGAAATCTTGATTATAAAATCGATTATAAAAGCACTAACGAAATAGGAAGAACCGTTGACGCGTTTAACGATATGAGCGCAAGGCTAAAAGCCTCCCTTGACGACAGGGACAGAATCGAGCAGTCCCGAAAAGAAATGATTGCAGGGGTTGCCCACGATTTAAGAACTCCGCTGACTTCGGTAAAGGGTTACGTCGAGGGGCTGCGCGACGGCATAGCCGACACCCCCGAAAAACGTGAAAGGTATCTTAACACAATTTACGACTCAACTCTTTCAATGGAAAGGCTGCTTGATGAACTTCTTACGATTTCCCGCCTTGAACTCGGGAACATTGAGCTGAAGAGCGAGCCGATAAATATGAAAGAATTTGTTTTCGACTGTGAAAACGAAATAAGGCCGCTCCTTGAAGAAAAGGATTATTCCTTTGAGGTAATAAATAACTGTTCAGAAAATGATATAGTCATCCTTGATACGGCCCGCTTTTCAAGGGTTATTCAGAATATCGTTTCAAATTCAATGAAATACTCCCGAAAGGGCGTCAGGGGCGAGATAAAATTAGAGGCCCAAAGCTATGAAAAGTCGGTTATTTTAAGCATCTCGGACAACGGGATAGGCGTAGACAGCGAAAACCTTTCAAAAATATTCGAAACCTTTTACCGCGCCGACAAATCGCGCACCCGCGTTCAGGACGGCTCGGGGCTCGGGCTTGCCGTATGCAAACAGATTGTTGAGCTTCACGGCGGTCATATCTGGGCCACGAAAAACGAAGATAACGGCATAACGATTCTTATCTCTCTTAAAAAGGAGGAAGTAAAATGAATAAAAAAATACTCATAGTCGAAGACGACGAGAGCATTTTACAGCTTGAAAAGGATTATCTTGAAGCAAACGGCTTTAATGTATCAAGCGCGTCCGGCGGAAGCGAAGGGCTTGAAAAGGCGCTCAGCGGAGCGTTTGATTTAATAATACTCGATATAATGCTCCCCGAAATTGACGGATTGGAAATCTGCAGAAAAGTAAGGCAGATAAGCGACGTTCCCATTCTTCTCGTAAGCGCAAAACGTGACGATATCGATAAGATTAAGGGCCTCGGACTCGGCGCCGACGATTATATAGTCAAGCCGTTCAGTCCCTCGGAACTCGTTGCCCGCGTTATCGCGCATATCAACCGCTTTGAAAGGCTTACCTCCTCTTCAAAGGAAGAGGTTGATATAATCGAAATCGACTCAATGAAGATAGATAAAAAGGCGCGCCGCGTCTTTGTAAACGATAAGGAAATCGGCTTCACCAACAAGGAGTTCGAGCTTTTGACCTGCCTTGCGGAAAAGCCCGACAATATCTTCTCAAAGGAAGAGCTTTTCGAAAAAATCTGGCAGTACGACCCGATAGGCGAAACCTCAACCGTTACCGTACACATTAACCGAATCCGCGATAAGCTTTTCGCCGCGGACAAGAGCTTCAAATACGTCAACACGGTCTGGGGCAAGGGCTACAGATTCAATAAATAAAAGGACGGCTTTGCCGTCCTTTTTTATTCCTTTTTTTCTTTTTTTACCGCCGTGTTTTCCTGATTTCTGAACACCACATATTTATCGAAAAGAAATTCGGTAACCATATTGGTAACCATCGTTATTCCGAGCACGATATAATATATCGCCGCAGTCGTCGCAAATCGTGAGGTAAAGTAATTTCCGAGCAGGGTTGAAACCGGTGTAAATACCGCATAGTAGCCGAGTACCTTGAGCATCGCAATCGGAATATTTGCCGCCGATTTGAAGGTGAATTTACGGTTGAACGTAAAATTCCAAATAACCGAAAGCAAAAGCGCGATAAGATACATCGGGCCGTATTTGTTTTCCATTATCCTTGCAAAGGTTGCGTTGCTGTTCATAGCGTTCTGAATAAACGGAAGCTTGATTAAAACCTCGTTCATCAGCGTAAAGCTTCCCGCCTGGATTATCCCCGCGGACGCCGAAAACAGCGCAAATTTTATGAACTGAAGAATATTCTTCTTTTTCTGCTTTTCTCTGCCATTAATTATCCTCTTTCAAATTCCTGATATTTCTGAATATTTTATAGAGAATTATGCCCTCCGCCGCGATTGCGAGGAAGATATTTTCCGCAAGAAGATTCGGCTTAACATAGGCGATAATCGCATAAAACCTTGCGAGGAATACCGTCACGCCGATAACCGTTACCGCCTTTATTAATTTCTCGGGCAGCTCATATTCCTTCTTTTCGAGGAGCTTATACGATACGGCAAAAAGCGCCGCCGTAACAATAAATGCAATAAGAAATACAAGGTAGTTTTTCTCCGTATATACCGCGTTGACATATTCCCACTTTTTAACCCTGAGAATGACGTAGGAAAAAATTGAAAGAATATAAAAACACAGTGTAAACAGGTCTCTTTTCAGAGTCTTTTGCGTGCCGATATCGCCGCTGAAAATACTGTCGACATAGAATATGCCGAGGTATGCCGAAAGCGTTATAAACGCAAGAAGCGGATTAATAAGATAAAGCACCGTGCAACTGACTGCGGTAATCAGAAACGCCCTGTCTCTGTCCTTCATAAGCAGAATAGCGATTAATACTCCGAACGCTGCAAACGCCGAAAACAGATTAATAAAATCCATTAAATCGCCTATCGGATTTCCCGCAGCAAGACTTCCGTTATAAGCAAGATAAACCAGATATTCAATTATTACCGCGGCTATAGGTATCGCCGCTTTTTTATTTGTTTTACTCATAGTATCTTCCTTTATGAATATGCGGGAATATAAACGAGAACGTAAATCGCATAATAAATCATCAAAAAGCCGTAAGTAAAGTTTCTGAATCTGTCCTTAAACCACATTAAATCGTGCTCGCGCAGAACGACATAAAGAACCAGCGTGAACTGAACGAGGAAGGCATGTCCTGCCCAACGTCCCATATCCGCCGAACACAGTACGCCCGCAAGAACGGTAACGAAAACCTGGAACGGCGCAAGGAAATAAACGAGCCTTACAAGGCCTTTGTCCTCTCTGAACTTATGCCACCAGTACATAACGAACATAACGTAAAGAGGAGCGCAGGTGCATACCGCTATGAACAGTTTCATAATCAGTTCGGGGAAAATTCCGAACAGTTTAAGGTTGAATATAAACTGAGTAATAACTCTTCCGAAAAGAAGAGATACCTTCGGCGAGAGCTTGCCCTCAATCGCGGGAATAAGTTCCTCGGGATTAACCCAGATATAAGGGTTGTTAACCTCGCTGTTAGTGTAATCGTTATAAAACGCGTAATTGAAATAAACCGTGAAGTTATAATGCGAATTATCGCGTAGCGCAAGCTGCTTGTTAAACGTATTCATATCGTAAACAAGGTTTGAATTTTCAGTCGTAAGGAAATACACGAACATAACCGCCGTTAGTATTACCGAAAATACAAACAGCACTCCATAGCCTGTTCTGTTCTTCTTTTTCTCCGACTTACAAGCCTCGAATAAAAGTATGAGTGCAAAAAGCAAAACGTACGTCGCAACCGACGAGAAATGCACAAGCAGAGTCAGCGCGAACACAATCGGAATCAGAAACTTAAGATAATCGTTTCTGATAAATGCGAAGAATAAGAGCGCAAAGAGTATCCAGTAAAAGTCAAGCATTCCGAATTCTTCGGTATAAATCGCAAAAGTTGACGGTCCGGAAAGATAGAAAATTATTAAGATAAAGAGAATGAGCTTCTCTTTAGGCGTTTTCAGCATTGTAATTGCTCTTGCAAGGAAGACTGAGAGCACCGCAAAAAACACAAGAATAAGCACCGTCAGATAGACGTTTAACTGATTTTCATAAACCTCTTTGAAGAAGAGGTGATAAATAGCGCCCGGAAGGAACTTTGTACAGAATCCGAAACTGTAATCAACAAGGTGCTGGGTATAGGTTGCAGGGTCAACTCTCCATTCGGCCATCGGTTCAACGAACCAGCTGTTATACAGTATTACAAAAATAAAAAAGAAAAGCGCATAATACCAGAATGCATATTTTGAATTTAAAAGCTTATCATATTTTTCAACTAACGCTTTTTTGTTCAAAATTACACCTCCTTTTTATCTACTGTTTAATATCCGCCGAATAAAGCTGATTCAGCAACTGAATTTTCTTTTCCGTCTTTTTCGGAATATCCTTAATGTCAGCCGAATCCTTTTTCCTGCGCTGAACGTAAGTTACTTTGTATTTTTTATTATCGTATTTTTCGCCGCCGTCAAAGAACGGGTTTCTAAATCCTTTTTTATCAAATTCGTACTTTTCAACGCGTTTTCCTTCGTAGTAGTACTTTGAATAACCGTAATCGGTATTGTAAGAAGCCTTGAAGGTGGATTTGAATTCCGTTCCCTCAAATTCATACTCAGCCGAAACCGCGCTTACATGCTTTCCGTAATCGGAATTTGTAAACGAATTAAGGCAGTAATACGATTTTTTGTTTTCGTTTTTGATAAGATAATAAATGTCGGAATTGTTATTAAGCTTATTCGACAGTCCTTCGTTTGTATAAGTGAGGATTGCTCTTCCTCCGCTGTATCTGTAAATATCGCAGTAATACCTGTCAACCTCAATCGTAACGTTTTCGCCGCTCGACGTTTCATTTCTCACCTTTACGGGCTTTCTGTATACAAGAAGAAGCTCCTTGTTTTTATCCCCGTCAAAGTCAATGAGGTCAACCACTGCAAGACCGTCAATGTACGCCTCGCCGATTTCCTCGGTATAACTGCACACGCCGTATTTCTTGTTGTAGTCCTGAACTACCTGATAATACGCGTTTTCAACAGTCTGTTTTTTGCCTATCTTTTCAATATTGTCAACGCCCTTGAAGCTTTCAATGAGCGCAGCCGCCCTGTCGACTTCAACAGCCGCCTTTTCTTCTTTGAGAACGGAATACCTGATACGTTCAAACGCGTCCGTATCGTCTTTTCCGTCAACGGAATATGCCCTTGTCTTAGGGTCGTATTCACCGTAGTATTTCTTGTCAAAGCCGTCGCGTTTTAGCTGCATTAAAGAGAACTTGTTAACGTTCTTTTTATTGTCAAACTTGGCGATATAATACTTGTTTCTGGAGTGATAAAGAAGCGAGTAAACGTCGTCGGCCCTGTTATCCGTCTGAGCCGCAACGTCGCTGTAAAGAACGGTAAATTCGTCCTTCTCGCTCTTTCCCCACACCTCGTTATAGTATTTTCCGTTTTTAGCGTAAACGAGCATAAGTTCGCTTTCGCCGTCGTCGTCAAAATCGAGTTCTCTTACAAAACAAAGTCCCGTAAGCCTGAATCCGCGGACCTTATATGTATCGTAAAGGTTTTCGTAATTCGCGTTTCCGTAACGCGTTGCATAATCGGAACAAACCCTCGCCGCGTTTTTACTGAATTCGCTGGCGCGGTCGTTCTCCTTGTTAATCGAGTGCATAAAAACATACACAACGCCCGTAAATACAGCGATAACAAATACAAACATAACAAGAATAACAAGAAAATGTCTGAGCTTCGACGGTTCCTTTTGTTCCTGCTGTTCCCTGAAACGCTTTACACTGCTGACGCCCCTGTCCAGAGTTGCCCTGAGTTTTTCGCTTATAGGTTCGGACGGTTCTTCTTCCTCGTCCTCGGATTCGGCACCGTACTCTTCGGGAGGAATAATTCTCTCCCTTCTCTTCGGGGGTTCAAGTTCTCCGCGCTGACGCATTTCGTCAAGCTGTCTGTGAACCTCCTCGGTTGAGGTGTTCATATTTTCAAACGCCTCAATCGCCGCTGCAAGTTCATCGGCCGGAACCGAACTTTCCGCCTCGGGAGAAGTATCTTCTTCGTTAAGTACCGGAGGTGTAAAGGCAGGGATTTCAGAAGCAGTCAGTGCATATTCGAGTTTTTCTGCTACCGGTATTTCACATACAAATGACGGCAGAGAATAAGACGAAGGAATATTGCCTTCGTAGTCAAAATAATTGCTCTGTTTCATGCCTTCACCTCCCTCCATATATTGTTTGAAAGTGCCGTAAGCTATAATATTTTAGCATATTATGTTTAATTTAGCAACTAAAATTAATATTATATAGGCGCCGTGCATAGTCATATTTTGTAATATATATTTGCCCCGAAAAATGCATATTACCTATATGTTCTTATATTTATAGAAACAATTTGCAATACAGGGCAATATATGGTATAGTTATTTTGTAACATTTTTTAACAAAAGGAGAAAATGTGATGAAAAAAATATTTTCACTGATATTGGTATTTGTACTTGCGGCAACGCTTTTCGGTTGCTCAAAAAAGGCGGGCGACGTTACTCCCGAGCCTACAACCGCCGCCACCACGACCGAAAAAGTCTGGCCGAGTTATAACCCCCTTACGGGAGAAGATGATTACGACAGCAAGGCAGTGGGAAAACGTCCCGTCGCAATAGTTGTTGAAAACCTGTCCCCTGCAAGACCGCAGTGGGCAATCGGTTCCTCCGATATAATCGTCGAGGGCGAGGTTGAAGGCGGTATAAGCCGTATGCTCTGGCTCTATGCGGACTATACCAAGGTGCCCGAAAAAGTAGGCCCCATCCGTTCGGCGCGTCCCTCATACGTAAAATTCAGCGAATACTTCGACGCAATTTATATCCACTGGGGAGGAAGCCACAACAACAAAGGATATAAGGGCGGTTACACCGTAATCAAGGAAGACAAGGTCAGCGACTTTGACGGAATGAAGGGCGGAATCCTTTTCGGCAGAGATAACACGAGAAGAGTTTCAAGCGAGCACAGGGGAATCCTCCACGGCGATAAGATTCCTCAGGCGATTAAAGAAAAAGGATACCGCACTAATCTTAAAGACAAGAAATTCAGCGAGCTGAGATTCAACAAAAAAATCACCGACCCGGGCGAAGGCGATGCCAAAAACGTAAACTGCACCTTCTCTTCCCGCACGGATACGAGAAAATTCACATATAGCGAAAAAGACAAAAAGTATCATACAAACGACTGGAAAACGGATGTAAAATTCCAGAACGTTATCATCCTTATGGACGAAACAAAGTATATCACCGTTCCGTATAAAGGCGCTTCAACTACCTATCTTAACTATAAGTACAAGGGCGGAAAGGGCTACTATATCTCCAACGGAAAGCAGACGGAGATAACCTGGAAAGTAAAGAAAAACCGTATTTATTTCAAGGATAAGACCGACTCAAAGAGAATTAAAATCNNTTCTCATAAAATGAAAAAAACTATCTGCATTACACTTTGTGCGCTCATACTTGTGCCTCTGTTCGGCTGCACGGGCGCACAGAGCAGACGGTATGAAAAAACGTTCTACGACGCATTTGATACCGTAACAACGCTCGTGGCCTACGATACGGATAAGGAGAGCTTTGACAGACACTGCAACGCCTTTGAAGAAAGACTCAGGCATTACGATATGCTTTTCAGTATTTACGACGAATATGACGACGCCGTAAACCTTTATGAAATCAATAAAAAAGCAAAGCTTTCCCCCGTTGAATGCGACGGCGATATTATCGCCCTTCTCGAATACGGAAAAGACGTTTACACCCTTACGGGAAAGACAGTGAATATCTGTATGGGAAGCGTGCTCAATCTCTGGCACGAAGCGCGTGAAGTTTCAATTGAAAGCCCCGAAAAGGCGTATATTCCCGATATGTCCGCGCTCAAAGAAGCGGCAAAACACACCGATATAAACGACCTTGTTATCGACAGTAAAAACTCAACCGTTTTCTTTAAGGATAACGAAATGTCGCTTGACGTCGGCGCGATTGCAAAAGGCTTTACCGCAGGAAAACTTGCTGAATTCTTAAAGAATATCTGGGCTGATTACGCAATCAGCATAGGCGGTAACGTTATAACCTCGGGATATAAAAATTCCGACGGAAACACAAAATGGAATATAGAAATTGAAAACCCCGACAAAAAAGCCAAAACGGCGCTTGAAACGCTGAGCGTTTCGGGGCAGTCGGTAGTCACAAGCGGTAATTACCAGCGTTTCTTTACCGTTAGCAATAAGGATTACTGCCACATTATCGACCCGAAAACGCTTATGCCCGCCGAAAACTTTTCGGGCGTTTCGGTAGTAACCGAAGGGAATTTTGCCCTTGCAGACGCGCTTTCAACCGCGCTGTTTATTCTTCCTGCTGACGAGGGCAAAAAGCTTATTGAAAGCATTGACGGCGCCGAGGCGCTCTGGGCTGATAAGGGGTACAGTAAAACCTATTCCGCAGGATTTGAAAAATACATTAAAAAATGAAAAAGCACGACTTTATTGTAATAGGAATAATTATTATCGCCGCTGCCGCTATTTTCGCATTTCTTTATTTCGGAAATAACGGCGGCGTGTACGTAAATGTGGAAATTGACGGAAAGACGGTCGAAACCTTTTCGCTTTCAGAGGACAGAACCTTTGTAATAGAAACCGAAAACGGTACCAACACCCTCGTAATCAAGGACGGATACGCGTCGGTAAGCGAGGCTGACTGCCCAGATAAAATCTGCGTACATCACAGAAAAATAAACAGAAACGGTGAGTCGATAATCTGCCTTCCGCACAGGGTCGTAATAAGCATATCCGATAAGAATGACGACGAAGTCGATTTAGTGAGTTAAGTATGAAAAACAGTAAAGCAAAAAGGGCTGCATATTTCGGAATGGCCGTCGCCCTTGCCTTCACGCTAAGCTATCTTGAAAGCCTGATACCCTTTAATTTCGGCATCCCCGGCGTAAAGCTCGGGCTTGCAAATTTAGTCGTGGTAATCGCGCTTTACAAGGGCGGAATTAATGCAGCGTTTCCGATAGCGGTAATAAGAATACTTCTTGCGGGGCTCTGAGCCTGCTTATAATGTGGGCGGTAAAGAATACAAAACTGTCGGTTATCGGGGTAAGTATTCTCGGCGGCGTTTTTCATAATATAGGCCAGATTTCCGTCGCCGCGTTAATGATGGGAACAACAAGAATTGCCTATTATCTTCCCGTGCTTTTAATCGCAGGACTTGTTACGGGATTTCTTATCGGAACGGCGTCAAAGCTGATTATTGAAAGGCTTCCCAAAACGGAGGAAATAAAATGAGCGACTTTAAAAAATGGGCAAAAACTCCCCCACTCGGCTGGAACAGCTGGGACTGTTTCGGCGCGGCGGTAAACGAAAAACAGCTTAAAGAAAATGCCGATTATATGGCGAAGTATTTAAAACCGTACGGCTGGGAGTACATTGTCTGCGATATTCAGTGGTACGAGCCCAAGGCTAAGGATAACGACTATAATAATTTCACCGAACTTGATATGGACGAATACGGCCGCCTTATCCCCGCGGTTAACCGTTTTCCCTCGTCGAAAGACGGCAAGGGCTTTAAGCCGATAGCCGATTACGTTCACTCGCTCGGGCTTGCAAATTTAGTCGTGGTAATCGCGCTTTACAAGGGCGGAATTAATGCAGCGTTTCCGATAGCGGTAATAAGAATACTTCTTGCGGGGCTTGTGCTCGTGGAATACCGATATGTACGGGCTTTATAACTGCGATGGCGCGCAGGATTACTATAATTCCGTCATAAATATGTACGCCTCCTGGGGCGTTGATTTCATAAAATGCGACGACATCTGCGTTACCGAATTCAGGAAGTGGGACAACCCCTATTCAGCCGATTATGAAATCGAAATGCTAAGAAAGGCAATCGACTCCTGCGGGCGTGAAATAGTGCTTTCCCTCTCGCCCGGCCCCGCGCCGAGAGAGAAGGCGGAGCACCTGACAGAAAACGCAAATATGTGGCGCCTTACGGGCGACTTCTGGGATAAGTGGGAGCCGCTTTACGGTATGTTTTCAAAGTGCAAAGAGTGGGAAGGCGTCGGCTGCGAGGGCAATTACCCCGACTGCGATATGCTCCCCCTCGGACGTATATCAAAAAACGGGACCTGCCACGGCGCGCAGAACAGATATACCGATTTTACGAAGCCCGAGCAGTATACCCTTATGACGCTTTTCGGCATATTTAAAAGCCCGCTGATGTTCGGCGGAAATATGCCTGAAAACGACGATTTCACTCTCTCGCTTCTGACCAACGCCGAATATCTTAAAATGCATAAAACCTGTAAGAATTCAAGGGAGCTTTTAAGGGAAGAAACGGATAATAAGGGTAAAATAATCTGGATGGCGGACGGCAACGGCTGTAAGTATTTCGCCCTTTTCAACACCGGCGATAAAGAAAGCGAAATCAGCTTAAACCTTGATAAAAACAAGGAATACAAAGCCCTTGATATATGGGATAATAAAGAGTTTGCCGTAAAGGGAATTACCTTTACAGCCAAGGTCGAGCCGCACGGTGCAAAACTTTACAAGTTCTCATAAATTGTTGACATAATCCGTTTAAATTGTTATACTAATAATACTAAATTATAAAAGGTGTTAAGTATGGAGAAGAAAACAGTTAATATCCGAATTGCGGGAAGCACATATCCTATTATTACCGAGGACGACGCCGATTACGTTGAGGAGCTTGCAGAGCTTATTGACAAGGAAATGAAGATGATTGCTCAGGAGTCTCCCTCGCTTTCAACAACCCAGTGCGCGGTACTCGTTGCGCTTGACAAGGCAGACGCCTGCAAAAAGGCTACCGCCTCTGCGGATAATCTCCGCGCTCAGATTAAAGACTATCTTGAAGACAGCGCAAGGTCGCGTATGGAGGTTGACGTCGCAAGACGTGAGATTGAGCGTCTTAACCGTGAAATCAGCACCCTCAGAAATAAACTTGCGGATAAATAAGATTTGAGGTGACGAGGGTCACCTCTTTTTTTGAGATATTGCCTATGAAAACAGAAATTTTAGCCCCCTGCGGAGGTATGGAAAGTCTTATTGCCGCCGTCCGCTGCGGAGCCGACGCCGTATATTTCGGCACTAAAAAATTCAACGCGCGGCGCTCTGCCGATAATTTTGACTTTGACTCCCTTTCAAAAGCGGTAAGCTATTGCCGTGAAAGGAACGTCAAGGTCTATATTACCGTGAACACCCTCGTTTCGGACGGCGAGATGAAAGAGGCGTACGATACCGTTTTTCAGTGTATGAAAGCGGGCGTTGACGCTTTTATCGTGCAGGACTTAGGGCTTGCAAAAATGATAAAAAACTGTTTCCCCGAAGCAAGGCTACACGCCTCAACCCAGTGCTCGGTAAATACCCCCGAGGGCTTTAAGGAGCTTGAACGCCTCGGCTTTTCCCGCGCGGTTTTACCGAGGGAAATGAGCCTTGACGAGATAAATGAAATACGAAAGAACGTCAATATGGAGCTTGAAATCTTCGTCCACGGCGCGCTTTGTATGTGCGTTTCGGGGCAGTGCTACCTCTCCTCCGTGCTCGGCGGACGCTCGGGTAACCGCGGGCTTTGCGCCCAGCCCTGCCGTCTTTCGTTTTCGGCTGATAATTCCGCCTCCTTTGACCTTTCGCTGAAAGATTTGAGCCTTATTTCCCATATTAAAAAAATTCAGGACGCGGGCATAATCTCGCTTAAAATCGAGGGAAGAATGAAGCGCCCCGAATATGTTGCCGCAGCGGTAAGAGCATGCAAAAAGGCGCTCGGCGGCGAGTATAATCAAGATACCGAAACTACTCTAAAAAACGTTTTCTCGCGCTCGGGCTTTACCGACGGCTACTTTACGGGCGAGAGAAAGAATATGTTCGGAACCCGCCGCAAGGAGGACGTAATTTCCGCCGATACCGTGCTGAAAGACCTCGCCCGCCTTTATGAAAAAGAGCCGCAGGTTATTCCCGTTGATATGGAATTCACCTGTAAAAACGGCGAAGAATCAACGCTTAAAGCCACTGCAAACGGTAAAACGGTAAAGGTCTGTGGCGCCGTCCCCGAAAAAGCGATTAACGTACCTCTTACCTCCGAAAGCATAAGAGAACGCCTTTCAAAACTCGGCGGAACTCCGTACTTTTTAAGCGAAATAAAAATTGACCTTGAGGGCGGTCTGATGCTTTCCGCAAGCGAGATAAACGAGCTAAGAAGAACGGCGGTCAGCGAACTCGGAAAGACTACCGTTCCGACGTTTTCGCAGTACGAATTTCCCGAAATAAAGGCTAAAAAAGATAATAGAAAGCCCTACTTTACGGCGCGCTTTCAGAGTGCTTCACAGATACCCGAAAGCCACCCGTTCAGGCGTATTTTCATCCCCGTATGGGCGGATAATTCCGACTTTGAAAAAACTCACGCGGGCGCCGAAATTCCGCGCGGTCTCTTCGGCTATGAGGAAAAACTGAAAGCCCGTCTTGCGGAGCTTAAAGCCCTCGGAGTAAAGGATATTCTTGCAGGCAATCTCGGCGCATACAAAACCGCCGAGGCTATGGGATTTAACGTCTTTGCCGACTGGGGACTCAATATTTACAATTCGCTTTCGGCTCAGCAGTTTAATTCGCCGCTCCTGTCATTTGAACTGACATTAAAGCAGGCAAACGCAGTAAATGCAAGCGATACGGGAATTGTCGCCTACGGAAAACTCCCGCTTATGCTCACTAGAAACTGCCCGGTTAAAAACCGTATCGGCTGTAAGGAGTGCAATAAAAACGGCGTGCTGACAGACAGAAAGGGATATAAATTCCCCGTCAGATGTTCGCCCTATCCCTGCGTTGAAATCTTCAACCCGCTCCCCCTCATTTTAAGCGACAGAGTAAATGAAATACATACCGATTTTATTCATTTTTACTTTACCGACGAGAGCGCCGACGAGGTAATCAGAATCTGCGATATGTTCAACAATAACAAAAATACCCTTGAAAAATACACGCGGGGACTCTATTTCAAGGGCGTTAAA
Organism: uncultured Eubacterium sp.; assembly: GCA_905233805.1. Lineage (GTDB taxonomy): Bacteria > Bacillota > Clostridia > Oscillospirales > Acutalibacteraceae > Eubacterium_R. Next base: position 16,063 of record CAJOER010000030.1, read on the forward strand.
TAAATAATAGACACAGGTGGAAAAATATGCTCATTTTAGCCTCAAAAAGCCCGAGAAGGCAGGAACTTTTAAAATATATAACCGAGGATTTTGAAGTAAAAACCGCCGACGTTGACGAAACTCTTCCCGACGGTATTTCCCCCGTGGAAGCGGTGCTTTATCTTTCAAAAATCAAGGCGCTCCCCTTTAAGGATGAGGGCAAAACCGTAATCGGCGCCGATACCGTCGTAGCCCTCGGCAACACCATACTCGGAAAGCCCGAAAACACTGAGGATGCAAAAAAAATGCTCCGCCTGCTTTCGGGCAAAACGCACAGCGTTTTCACGGGCGTTACAGTGATAAAAGACGGGAATATTCACTCCTTCTGCGTTGAAACAAAGGTCACCTTTTTTGAACTTTCAGACTCAGAAATTGAAGCGTATGTCAACACGAAAGAACCGTTTGACAAGGCGGGCGCCTACGGCATTCAGGGCTATGGCTCCCTCCTCGTTGAGAAAATAGACGGCGATTATTTCAACGTGGTAGGCCTCCCCGTAAGCAAACTTAATAGACTGTTGTCATCTATTTAGCCTATTTTTTGTTTATTTTAACAATTTAATTATTATTTATTGAAATTTTGATTTTTATGTGTTAAACTTTAAATTAGGTAAAAATCGGCGTATTCCAATTAATTTTTACCTGAAAGGGGATCTTTATGGCAGCGGATTTACATTGTCATACAAAACTCAGCGACGGTTCGGTCGGAATTGAAGACTTAATCGTCATAGCACATAAAAGCGGAATAGATACCATTGCCATAACAGATCATGATTGTATTGCAGGTACGGTAAGAGGTCAGGTTATCGGTAAAAGATACGGCGTAACTGTAATTCCCGCCGTAGAGCTTTCGGCTTTTGATAACGAGGCAGGGAAAAAAGTACATATCCTCTCTTATCTTGCCGACGCTCCCGACAGACTTGAAGCAGTTTGCAGAAAAACCTCAACCGCAAGAAAAAGAGCGGGCCAGATTATGATGCTTAAGGTTGCTGCACGCTTCCCCGTTACGAGTGAATTTATAATCTCTCACGCGAGCGGCTCGACCAACCTTTATAAGCAGCATATTATGCACGCGCTTATGGACGCGGGATATACAACAGAGCTTTTCGGCGAGCTTCACAAGGCGCTCTTTTCAACCGACAGCGAAACCAACGTTCTCGCACCGACAAAATATCCCGACGTTGCAACCGTAATTGAAGAGATTCACGGCGTTCAACAGCTTTGACGAGATTGAAAAGTATCAGGAATACGGTCTTGACGGAGTTGAGGTATGGTCGCCCTACAATGACGAGGAGCAGACTCAGGCGCTCACCGATATTTGTAAGAAGAAAAAACTTCTTATGACCGGCGGCTCGGATTTCCACGGCTCCTACGGCGAAAAGATTGTCACTCTCGGCTCATATTCAACGCCGAAGGATAATCTGGACAAGCTTCTCGGCTACAAAGCCAAGAAAAAAAGAGCCCAGCGCAAGGCTGAAAAGGAAGCCGCTGCAAAAAGCGAATAAAAAAATAACCGAGGGTGAAAACCCTCGGATTTTTTATTATAGAATGTCGGCTATGCCGTAAATTAACTTTTCGGTTTTATCCCAGCCGAGGCACGGGTCTGTAATCGACTTTCCGTAAACGCCGCCGTCGGTGTCCTGCTTTCCGTCCTCGATGTAAGACTCAATCATAAAGCCCTTTACCATCTTATTAATATCCTCACTCTGCTTCATCGAGTGGAGCACCTCAAAAACAATTCTCTCCTGCTCTAAGTAGCGCTTGCCCGAATTCGAGTGGTTTGTGTCTACTATTACTGCAGGATTTTTATATTCCCCCGTGCAGTACTGCGAGTGAAGGAATCTTAAATCCTCGTAGTGATAATTCTGGTGGTTGATTCCGTACTTGTCAACGCTGCCGCGGAGTATCGCGTGAGCCATATCGTTTCCGTCGGATTCAACCTCCCAGCCGCGGTACAGGAAAGTCTGCTTAACCTGCGCCGCCTTGATTGCGTTGAGCATAATCGAAAGGTCGCCGCTCGTCGGGTTCTTCATACCTACGGGGTTATTCAGCGAGCTTGCAACAAGCCTGTGCTCCTGATTTTCAACCGAGCGCGCACCGATTGCAACGTATGAAAGAAGGTCCGAAAGGTACCTTCCGTTTTCGGGATAAAGCATCTCGTCCGCGCAGGTAAGCCCCGTCTGCTCTATCGCATTTTTATGGAGCTCGCGGATTGCGATTATCCCCTCGAGCATATCGGGCTTCTTGTCGGGGTCGGGCTGGTGGAGCATACCCTTATATCCCTCGCCCGTCGTTCTCGGCTTACCCGTATAAATTCTCGGTATAATAAGAATTTTATCCTCTACCTTTTTCTGAACGAGGGCAAGCCGTCCGATATAATCAAGTACGGCGTCCGCCCTGTCGGCAGAGCACGGGCCGATTATAAGTACAAGACGGTCGTCCTTACTTCTGAATATGTCCGCAATTTCTTTATCTCTTTTCTCCTTAACCGCCGTAGCCTCGGCGCTTAAAGGATACTGCTCTTTAATTTCCTTCGGTATCGGGAGCTTTCTTTTAAACTGCTCCTTCCTCATATTTTCCATTGTCTGTCCTCATTTGTTTTAATGTCTTGTATCATCTTCAAAGCACTCGCAGAATCTAGCCTGAAACGACGGCTCCTCGCCGCCTGCGTAAAGATGGGCCATATCGCCGAACTGTATGGTGCAGAACACCGCCTTGCCCTCTTCTCTTTCAACGCTCGCAAGCCGCGTAACCGAGGTCGGAAGCGCTACAAAATTATGCCAGAGTATCATAGGCGAAATGCTGAATATGTGCGAAAGCAGCGCCGCCTCAACCCCGAAGTGACAGAAGAGTAAAATCCTGTTGTGGTTCGGTTTTACGGCGTCGTACATCCTTCCGTTTTTGACGTAGCCGTGTTTTTCAAGCAGCTCGTTGATTCCCTTTCCGACCTTTTTATACTGCTTTGTGACGTTGCCCGTCTGCATAAGCTTTACGTCCGTCCAGTCCTCATAGGAATAGTATTCGTCAATCTCCGTCCAGTAAGACGGAAGGCGGTCCCAGCAGTGCGTTCTTTTGCCGTCAAGTCTTACCGTGCCCTTGAATTCGTGAAGCCATTTAAGCGTCTCGGCGGTTTTTCCCGTCTTTTCAAGGTAGTAAGACGCGGTTTTCTGCGCGCGTCCCAAAGGCGAACAGTAAACGGCCGAAAACTCATACTTTGCAAGCCTTTCGGCAAGGAGCTTTGCCTCTCTTTCGCCCTTTTCGGTTATGCTGTCATTTTCATAATCGGGGTCCGCGTGTCTTACAATCCAGATTTCCATTATTAATCTTCTTCGTCCTCAGTCCCCGCGTACGTGTTCGCCATTAGCTGCTCTTCGCTCATCGAGAGAAGATATGCGGCGTAGGTATGCGGTCTGTGGCTCTCGCTGAAATTGGTTTTTAAAAGTCTGTTGCCCGTAACCGAACCGATGCCTTCCTTGAATACGAAAAACGCCGAGGTTATTCTGTAACACGGGCTTGTTCCGACGTAGTCAACCGAGCTTTCGATAAGAAGCTTCATCGCCCTGTCAACCGCCGCCTTTTCCTCTTCGGTCTCGCCGCCTGCAACGTAAGCGCAAAGCGTGTCCCTGAAATACTCGTAAGGCGTTACGGTCTTGAAGCATTCCCTTAGCTGCTTTTCATAAAAGTCCTCGGGCGTTTTCAGCTCCTTGGCGAGCGCGTCGATTACCTTTCTTACCGCACGGTTACCGCGCCTGAACGGATGATAGCTGTTCATGCCAAACGCCTCTAAAAAGTACGGCTGCATAAACTCTTTTTCCTCCGAGTAGTTTCTCGGGCTCTTGTTGTCGTCGCCGAGGATTTTAAGCACCGTGCCGAATTTTCCGAAGCCCGACGCCTCGGGAAGGCATACGGTTACGAAGTCCTCGGGGGATACGAGGTTGAATATTCTTTTATATTCGTCAAGAATTTCAACCTTGTCCATAGCAACTCCGTTGGGCGTTGCATAGCAGTAAGTGAATATGTTTTCATTTTTAAGCGGAAGGTTAGAAAAACCTCCGTTTTTAATAAGCTTTGCCGCAAGAAGATTTGCCGTAGCAGCGCCGCGGCTGTGGCCTATAATAATCATTTTCGTTTCAAACTCGCTCGGGTGCCTGTCAATATATTCCGAAAGCTTGCCGTAAACGTATTCCCTCGCGTCCGCAAAGCCGAGGTGGATTATTCCCTTCTCGTCGTCGCCGGCATATCCCTTGCCGTCGTTGCACACTCTTTCGACTCCGAGCGGGGGTGAATATAAGATTATATTTTCCGCTTTCGAGTTCAAGCTCTCTTCTCGCAATAAAGTAAACAACCTCGTCGCGCTTTGCGGTGGGGTTAACCTCTATGTCCGTAAAGCCGAGTTCCTGAAGCGTAACCGTAAGGTTCGGCTTTGCGTAAAAATATCCCGTCGACTTCGTTTCGTCCTCAATATGTCCGTCATATCCGACGCAGCACATCTGCGCAAGAAGTCTGCACAGCATATGATTATATACTGCCGAATCCTTATCGAACCACGAAAAATCGTAGTAAAGCCTCGTCGTTCCTTCAATTCCGTCGGAAACGAATTTTGCGTCGTAAATTCCGCTGAGTTTTTCCTGAGCCACAACGTCTCCTCCAAACATTGTTAATTAATTATCTATTTTAACACATTTTTATATTTATGACAAGTTACAAATAACGTCTGATTTCTTTTTCCCAGTATTCGTAAAGCCTGTCCGCGCTCCACGCCGCATTTGCAGGGCTTGTTGACGGAAGACAGACGTCCTTTATTCCGTCTTCGTTGTATTTTTCATACAGCGTGTGCGCCGTTTTCCCGTTGGTAAATACCGCTTTTATCTGTGAATTCCGAATAATTTTATCAAGGTTGTTCGGCGTAACGTTTTTAATGGTGCTGTCCGCCGAGCCCTCAATCTCGCACGAGGCGATAACGTCCCAGAGCGCAATATTATTCCTTAGTAAAAACGCCTTCTTTTCTTCAATGCTTTCGGGCGTGCTTTCACCGCAGATTTTAGCTATTACCTTCCAGAAGCGGTTCTGCTTGTGCCCGTAGAAAAAGCCGTATTCCCTGCTTTTCACCGACGGGAACGAGCCGAGTATAAGTATTTTTGACGCGCCGTCATATACGGGTGCAATAGGGTGTTTAATCATAGTTTTAAAGCTCAATCATATGAGCCCCGTCCTTCATAATATAGTTTTCCTTAACGCCGAGTTCCTCAATCCACTTTCTCGTTTCAAGCGTAGTGAAATTGCCCGTTCCGTCACAGTTTGTCCAGAGCCACGACGGCGTAGGCCACAGGCAGATTTCGGGCGATACCGCCTCATAGAATTCCCTGCTCACTCCCTGCTGTCCGTGGTGGGACATAGTGACTATATCGCAGTTGAGTATTCCGCTGTCCTTCCAGAGCCGGAGTATCTTGTTCCCCGCCTCTTCTCCGCAGTCGCCGGTAAAAAGAATACTTTTTCCCGCAAGGTCAACGCGGAAAACGAGCGAAGAATTGTTGCAACCCTTGATTTCAAAATCCTGCGAATATAAAACCGTGATTTCCGCCTCGCCTATTTTCAGCTTGTCCCCGCCCGAAAGTATGCGGAGCCTGTCCGAAATTTTCGGCAAGGCGCTGTAAAACAGCTCCATTGACTCAACGCCGTCCTCGTCGCTGCCCTCAAAACAGAGCTGCGAGGGGAAGTTGAGATAAATCCTGTCAATTTCAATCTCGTCGGGGTAATTCTCAACTATGTCAAAAAGCGCCTGAATATGGTCGGCGTGGGGATGAGTTAAAATCCACGCGTCAATATGAGGCTTGCCGCTTTTTGTAATTTCGCGCATAGTGTTTAAAAGATATTCGCTCTGCGCCCTGTGTCCTCCGTCTACCGATATAACCTTACCGCTTTCGGTCGTAATTATAAAGCTGTTGCAGATTGTGTCCTCAACGGATTCAAGCATATAAAGTCTGTTATTCATTTTATCACCCGTTAACGGTAATATATTCGTCGTCGCCGAGAGTATATACCCTGTATTTGTTTTCTTTTTTTGCCTTTTCAAAGTACGGCTCGCGCGCCTCGGAATAGTGACAGATTAGTATCCCGTCAAATAATCCGAGAGCGGAAAAATCGGTAAGCCCTACACCGTTTTCGTCAAACGGCTGAACGTGCTCAATGTTTTTTGAGGCAATATGCGCGCCTGCGCTCCCGCCGATATATAAGGCAC
>CAJOER010000030.1:22372-22810 GCA_905233805.1 uncultured Eubacterium sp.
TGCCGCCGACGTAAATAACGTCAACGTCAATGCCCCTGTATTTGTCGGGCGCGTTTTTATTGAAAACCGTAACATTTGCGCGTGTAAAGCCGAAGCCCTCCATGCGCTTTTTGAACTTGCTGCCCTTGACGTCCTTGTTTGACGCCTTCTCGCTCGGGAAGTATAAAACCGTACAGTCCTGCGGAGGTTTCGGCAGTTCTTTCATTATCTGAGCACGAACTGTTTCGCTTTCAAAGTCGCACGAACTTAAAACCAAATGCATATCATCACCGAAGTTATTATACAATGTTTTTATAAAACTTACAAGCAAAAGCAATTTGCTAGTGACCAGTGACCAGCGACCGGTGACTGACATAAAGAAAAAACAGGCGTAGAGCCTGTTTTCACTTTATGTCGGCATTGACCTATTTTCCCGGGAAGTCGCCCTCCAAGTATTTT
>CAJOER010000031.1 GCA_905233805.1 uncultured Eubacterium sp.
AGAACGGGCGAAATTTCGGTTCACGCGGCTGAAATAAGACTCCTTGCGAAGTCGCTTCTTCCGCTTCCCGAAAAATTCCACGGCCTTACGGATACGGATACAAGATACCGCAAGCGTTATCTTGATATGATAGTTAACCCCGAGGTTAAGGATGCGTTTATCAAGCGCTCGAAGATAATTACTTCAATTAGAAATTATCTTGACAATATGGGCTTTATCGAGGTTGAAACGCCCATCCTTAACTTAATCCCCGGCGGTGCTGCGGCTCGTCCGTTTATCACTCACCACAATTCTCTTGATATGGATATGTACCTTCGTATCGCGACCGAGCTTTATTTAAAGAGGCTTATCGTAGGCGGTATGGAGAGAGTGTATGAAATCGGACGTAACTTCAGAAACGAGGGTATGGACGTTAAGCACAATCCCGAGTTTACCTGTATTGAACTTTATCAGGCGTTCACCGATTACCACGGAATGATGGATATTTCCGAGGCGCTTATTAGAAACGCCGCCAATGAAGTTTGCGACGGCAATCTTCATATTACCTATAACGGAACAGAGGTTGACCTTGAAAGCCCGTTCAGACGTCTTACAATGGTTGACGCCGTTAAGGAGTATTCGGGAATTGACTTTTCCGAGTTTATGAGCGATAACGACAAGGCTGTCGAAATTGCCAAGGAAAAGGGAATAGAGATAGAAAACGGAAAGGCAACCTGGGGCGATATTCTCAACTCTTTCTTTGAAGAGTTCGTTGAGGATAATCTCACTCAGCCGACCTTTATTATGGACTATCCCGTAGAGGTTTCTCCGCTTACGAAGAGAAAGCCCTCATGCCCCGTACTTACGGAGCGCTTTGAGCTGTTTATTATGGGCAGCGAGTACGGTAACGCTTATTCCGAGCTTAACGACCCGATTGACCAGCTCGGACGCTTTGAGGCTCAGATGAAACTGCGTGAAGCGGGCGACGACGAGGCTAATATGATTGATAACGACTTCGTTACCGCGCTTGAATACGGTATGCCTCCCACGGGCGGCCTCGGTATCGGCATTGACAGACTTGTTATGCTCCTTACCGACAGCTATTCAATCCGCGACGTCCTTCTCTTTCCCACGATGAAACCGCTTGATTAAATAATGCATTAAACCCCGAAGGTTTTTTGCCTTCGGGGATTTTTTGTATTGAAAAATAATAAACGGTTTGATATAATAAAGTTGAAAATATTATGCATTTTTTGCTAAGGAGGATGAAGATTATGAAAAAATGCAGGAAGGCTTTATCGGTATTATTAAGCGTATGTATGTTACTCAGCGTAACCGCGGGTATGAGTTTTAATGCTTATGCAAAGACGAAAGACGGTTTTGTTTATGAGGTTTACGGCAAAACAGCCACGATTACAGGCTATAAGGGAAAAGCCAAAAAGGTTAAAATTCCCGCAAAAATCGGAAAGTATTCCGTAAAAAGCATCGGTTACGGCGCGTTCTTTAACTGTGAGAAATTAACAAGCATAACCATCCCTGCCAGCGTAAAAGACCTTTTCTGGACAAGCTCGGGATACCTGATTTTTTCAGGTTGCTCAAGCTTGAAAGCTGTTAACGTTTCAAAGAAAAACAAAACTTACTGTTCGGTTGACGGAGTTCTTTTTAACAAGAAAAAGACCACTATTATTTATTATCCGGAAGCTAAAAAAGGCAAAAGCTACAAAATCCCGAAAAGCGTTAAAACAATTTAAGGTAATGTGTTCAATAATTGTAAATACCTTGAGAAAATCAGTATTCCTAACGGCGTTGAAAGCATAAGATACGAAGCTTTTAGCGGTTTGAAAATAAGTGACATTACTCTCCCAAAGAGTATTAAAAGTATAAGTGGAGAGTCTATTGTAAGCAACTGTAAAAAAGTTAAGGCAATCAATTACAAGGGCACCTTGAATCAGTGGTTAAAGGTAGGAGGTATTGGCGGCGACTCCTTGCCCGTTAAGTGCAAGGACGCAACTGTGTACGACGGAAAAGCGAAAGAACTTAATATAATAATTAAGGACGATGACGGGGTAATGCTTGCCGAAGGTACCGACTATACGGTAAAATACAGCAATAATACAAAAGCAGGACTTGCAACGGCAACAATAAAGTATAATATCTATTATAAAAGAAAAGGCACAATCAAAAAGAATTTTGTTATTTCTCCCGAGGGTACCGAAATTAAAAAGATAACGGCTGAGAAAAAGGGCTTTAAGGTCAACTGGAAAAAGCAGCCCACCCAGACAAGCGGTTATCAGATTCAGTACAGCAAGAGCAGCAAGTTCAAAAAAGCCAAGACAGTTACCGTTAAGAAAAACAGCATAGTTTCCGCCAAGGCTTCAAAACTCGGCTCAAAGAATACGTACTATGTCCGCGTCCGCACCTATAAAACGGTGAATAACAAAAAGTACTGTTCTTCATGGAGCGAAGCAAAAACGGTTAAAACAAAGTAAAGTTTTACACAGTTCAATAAGCATCAGACGGTTTTCGCCTGATGCTTTGTTGTTTGATAATTGATATAGACGCTCTTTTCTTAATATAGCAACTTATAATTATATCTTGAATTATTTATATATAAATGGTATAATACTATGCATAAATCTTATGTATTTACAGTTCGAAAGGGTTGTATATGAGTACAAGAAAGAGAAGAAAGAGAAAGCACCATGCTTTTCTGCCTTATTTTACAACTCCGCTGATTTACGTTGCGCTTTCGCTTATAATAGTGATACCGCTTTGTCTGATTCTGCTTAACGTTTCCGTCGGCCTTGTTCATAAGGCGCAGCCGAGCTTTGCATATTCGATTTCGGATATAGAACTTGACGATTCTGCGTTTAAGGCGGATACGAAGAATACCGGCACCGTAGCGCGTCCGGCTCCCGAGTCAGGCGATAAGATAGCCGAGCTGAGCTGTGATGAAGCCGGCTTTAAGTGCAGCGTTTATTACGGCGCTAACCGCGTTTCGATGAGAAAGGGCGCGGGAATGTATACCGATGTTCTTGCAGGCGATACGGGCGTGTGCCGTATTGCAGGCGAGCGCGCGGCGGCTTTCGGCGCAATCGGTAATATAAAAGAAGGGGACAAGCTGAGGCTGACAACCAACTGGGGCAGTTTTGTTTACTGCGTAAGCAAAATCAGCACGGGGACCGAACCGCCCGAGGATACAATGCCGCAGAGCCTTCTTCTTATAACGGAAAACGGTAATAAGGCTTTCTCTAATTTCAATGACGAAAGTTTATATATTCTCGCCGATATTGAATCGGGAGTTCAGTTAGAGGAGGAGCGTTAATGAGCAGTAATCACCATCATCACTCCGAATCCGGCGGCGAGCATTACGGAAGAAGCTTTCTTGCGTTTGTGCTCTTCCTTACAATATCACTTCTGAGCCTGCTTTGCTGCGTGCGTTTTTCATTCATTACGCCCCGGAGTATGGTTAACATATTTGTTAATGAGGAATATGTTACGGCGCTCAGAAACGACGTTTTGGAGTATTCTCACGATTTGTGCAGGGACTGTATGCTCCCCGAGGACGCCCTTGATTCCACGGTAACGTACGAAACCGTGTACGGAATTGAAAACGCCTATATTTCGGGTGCTCTCGGCGCTTCGCGTGAGTTTACAAAAACAACTTACGAGGATAACGTTGCCGAGCTGAAAAAGAATATTGAAACGGCGGTTAACGCTGCTGTTAAAGATAATAATATCTCCGTTGATAAAAATCAGAAAAACGGAGCCGCTCAGGTAAGCGAGTTTGTAAGCACGTACCTTATTAAACGGATTCAGATAGCTCATCTTGATATGCTGGAAACCGTTATTAATATCGGAAAGCTTGCAAGTACGATAGGAATAGTTGTTCTGGCGGTATTGGCAGTTATCCTTGTTCTTATTATTATTTCAATAGGTAATAAGCGATACAGGGCGCTGAGGTCCGTTATTCACTCCGTAAACGCTGCGGCGATACTGAATCTTATACTGATTCTCGGAGTACAGATAGTTAAGCATTTTAAAACCCTTGTGCTTTATCCGACTTACGTTGCAGACGCATTTATGCGCTACGTCAACCGATGCGAAGGCGTTGTGGGATTTTCCTCGCTCGTTTTATTCACGGTTGCGTTTATGCTTATGATAGTCGTCTGGAAGCTTAACAGGGAAACAAAAAAATAGAGGTTGGTTATGGAAGAAGTTGTTAATGAATTAACTCTATTTGAGGAAGACAGAGAACCCGTCGTAAAAGTTGAAAACGTTACGATGAAGTTCACTCTTAACAAGGAAAAGGTAGACAATCTTAAAGAGTATTTTATAAGACTTGTAAAAGGTAAGCTCGAATACAATGATTTCATAGCGCTTAATAAAGTAAACTTTGAAATTTATAAGGGCGACCGTCTTGCAATCCTCGGCCTTAACGGCGCGGGAAAAAGTACTCTTCTTAAAACAATAGTAGGCGTATATAAACCCACCGAGGGCAAGATTTACAAGAAGGGCGTTATAGCTCCTCTTCTTGAACTCGGCGCAGGCTTTGACCCCAACTATACGGGAAGGGAAAATATCTATCTTTACGGCGCTATTCTCGGTTATTCAAGGGAATATATCGACAGTAAGATTGAGGGAATTATTGAGTTTTCCGAGCTTGGTCATTTTATCGAGGTTCCCGTTAAGAATTACTCCTCGGGTATGCGTTCGCGTCTCGGATTCTCTATTGCTACGGCGGTAGAACCCGATATTCTTATTCTCGACGAGGTTCTTTCCGTAGGTGACGCCAAGTTCAGAAAAAAGAGCCTTGCCAAGGTTAAAACAATGTTTGACAAGGGAGTTACGGTTCTTTTCGTTTCTCACAGTATCGAGCAGGTTAAGGCGATTTGCAACAAGGCGATTCTTCTTGAACACGGAAGTATTATCGCAAGCGGCGACGTAAACGACGTTGCGGACGTTTATGAAGAAAAGACCACGAGAACAAAGACTAAGACTCAGCAGGCAGTTGTCGTTCCTATTACCGATAAGGAAAAGAAGGAAGAAAAGAAGGCTATGGCTGAGGCTAAAGAGGCCTTTGATAAAATAAAGGAATATGAAGACGAGGTCGTTGAGGAAATGGCAAAAAAGGACGACCCCGAAAGAAGATATGCAATCTATCTTGATTTAAAGAAAAAGTATCAGACCGATTCACTGACTAAGGATGAATTTAAAGCGGAGGTCCGTCAGCTTCTTGACGCCGACCTCAACGCCGAGGATTCGCCTTATGCAGACGAGCATATTTCAAAATTTGAAGCGCGTCTTCAGCGCGTAGGAAAAACCGAGGAAAAGGAGAGTTAAAATGGAAGATTATAACAATCAGGGCTACACTCCCCAGCAGAACTATCAGCAGCCTCCCTACCAGCAGAATTATCAGCAACCCGTTTATCAGCAGCCTGTATACCAGCAGCCGTATGATAAAACAAGAGAGGTTATGAGCGTAGGCGAATATATCGGTATGTTCATTTTAAGCGCAATTCCGGTTATAAACGTTATATGCTGGATTGTCTGGCTTGTAAGTTCAAATACCAACAAGAACAAGAAAAACTTCCTTATCGCATACATTGTTATGTCGATAATCGGCGCTGTTCTTGCCGGCGTGGCGGTTGTTGCAATTGCCGCCGTTACGGGTTCGAGCGTAAGCGATTTACTTAACTCGCCCCCGACATTCTGATAATAAAAGCCCCGACATTGCTGTCGGGGCTTTTTATTATTTACATATCTTTATTCTTCGTATTCGTCTTCGTTTTCCCAGTTGTGATATATGTTCTGAACGTCCTCGTTTTCCTCAAACATATCAATCATTCTGCTCATTTTCTTCATATCGTCGGGATTTTCAAGACGGGTATAGGTTGAAGGAATATAAGCCGCTTCGGAAGAAACAATCGTATATCCCTTGCCCTCAAGCTCATCGCGTACTGCGCCGAGGTCGCTCGTTTCGGTACGGATTTCAAAGATGTCCTCCTCGTCGGTAAGGAAGTCCGAAGCGCCTGCTTCAAGCGCGTCCTCCATAAGGGTATCCTCGTCAATATCCTCTTTTTCGATAATGATTACGCCCTGCTTTGAGAACATAAAGGTTACCGAACCGGGGTTACCCATATTTCCGCCCGCCTTGTCAAAGTAATGTCTTACTTCGCCCGCGGTACGGTTTCTGTTATCTGTAAGCGCCTCAACTACTACCGCTACGCCGCTCGGTCCGTATCCTTCGTATACGATTTCCTCATAGTTTGTGTTATCCGAATCGCCCGCTGCTTTTTTGAGCATACGCTCAATATTGTCGTTGGGTACGTTATTCTGCTTAGCTTTTGCAATTACGTCGCGGAGCTTCGCGTTATTGTTCGGGTCGGGGCCGCCGTTTTTAACCGCAACCGCAAGCTCTCTTCCTATCTTGGTGAAAACCTTTGCTCTTGCGGCGTCGTTTGCGCCCTTTTTACGCTTGATTGTACTCCATTTATTATGTCCGCTCATATTTTCAAGTCCTTCCGTAAAAATGTTAAAATTATTTTAGCACATTTGAAAATTACTTTCAATATTAAATTGTTTTTATTAATTTACATTTTTTATAATATGTGATACAATTAATGTAATCTTTTTTTCGGGAGGTGAGATTATGCCGCGCCGCTGGACTCCTCTGCACGAGGATATTAAGGTTCCCGTGCTCAAAAACGTCTGGTACGCTATGAAAATCATATTTAAAGCGGATAAAGCCATCATACCCGTTGCGGTTATCGCGCAGGTATCTACTCAGGTCTTTACTCTGTTTTTTCAGGGCGTACTGTTTTTAAAAGTGCTTCTTACAATTATCCAGGGCAATATGACCTTTGAGTATTTCTTAAAGGTGCTCCTTCTGTTTTTAGGCGTAGGGCTTATCTATGAAATTATTATCATAGCAAGCGACTACGCCCAGAATATTGCGCTTAAAAGGGTGTTCAAGGGGCTTAACAATCTCATCTTCAAAAAGGCGTGCGAGGTTGATATTTCCTGCTACGAAGACCCCGCGTTTTACGACGCGTACCAGAGGGCAACCCAGATTCTGACAAACAGTATTTTTATGGCGTTCGTAATGGATTTATCGATGCTTATCGGTAATATACTCACCCTCGTTTTAGTTATCGGAATAGTGACGTCGATTGATCCCGCGTACTTAATCTTCCTCGCCCCCGTTGCGATAGTTTTCGCCGTGGAGATTATCAAGAGCAAGCTTATGTATAAGCGCGATTTATCAATGACTACGAATAACCGTATCAAAGACTATTCCCAGCGTACGGTATACCTTAAAGAATTTTCAAAGGATATCCGTACCTCGAATATCTTTTCGGTAATTATAAACCGTTTCAGAAAAGCGGTTGAGGACAATATCCGCATTATCAAAAAATACGGATTCAAGCTTTTTGCTTTCAGTATGGTCGGCTCGTTTTTCGGCGAGTTTATCCCGATTGTGGGAACCTATTCCTTCGCCTCCTATCAGTTCATTAAGGATAAGGGGCTTGATATTTCGGGCTTTTCGGTTGTCCTTGCCTCAATCAACTCCGTGCGCCAGACCACTACGGGCATAGCCGAATCCCTTGCGGAAATGACTAATATGGCGCTTTATTTCCAGAATCTTCACGACTTCTTCGACTATGAAAGTAAAATCAAGGACGGCGAAAAGCTTGCAGGTGAATTTGAAACACTTGAATTTAAAAACGTAAGCTTTAAGTATCCGACTGCCGAGGATTACTCGATTAATGACGTCAGCTTTAAAATCAGTAAAAACGAAACCGTTGCGCTCGTCGGCGTAAACGGCGCGGGTAAAACCACCCTCGTAAAGCTTATGCTGCGTTTTTACGATGTAACCGAGGGCGAAATCCTCTATAACGGCGTAAATATTAAGGAATATAACGTCGAAAGCCTGAGAAGGCGCTTTGCGACGGTATTTCAGGATTATAAAACATTCGCGCTTTCGATATTTGAAAACGTAATCTGCCACGAGCCGATACCTTTGAAAACGGGGGAGATACCGTTTTAACCCGTGAATTTGAGGATACGGGCGCGGGACTTTCCGGCGGAGAAACGCAGAAAACCGCCGTCGCGCGTATGTTTGCAAGAAAGTTCGATATTGCAATTCTCGACGAGCCGTCGTCGGCGCTCGACCCGATTGCGGAATATAAAATGTATGAAAACTTAATCAAGGCAACCGAAAACAAGACGGTAATTTATATTTCTCACCGTCTTTCCTCGGCTGTACTCAGTGATAAAATTATAGTCCTCGGAGAAGGCAGGGTGCTTGAAACCGGAACGCATACCGAACTTATTGCCTCGGGTAAGGAGTATGCAAAAATGTTCACCCTTCAGGCGTCGCGCTACCGCGGAGAAGAAAGCGGGGTGGAAGAATATGCATGATTACCATGCCGATAAACCTACTCACTCAATCTTCTCTAACGTAATGTTCTTTATGAAGCTTATGTTTAAGTTTTCGCCCCTTCTCGTTATCGGCGAGTGCCTGTGGGGCGTGCTTATGAGGCTTCCGACCCGTGTACGACACTAAAAAGATTGTTGCCGCGGTTATTGTAATCGCCCTGATTCTCGTTCTTACCGAGGTCGGCCACTGGCTTTACCGTGAATTCTTCTTCGGTATAGAAAGAGAGAAAATGACGGCCGGGCTTTCAAAAATGATGTATGAAAAGGCGAAGAGTCTTGACCTTGCCTCGTATGACGACCCCGAATTCTACAACAACTTTATTCTTGTAATTCAAGGCTCGGGCAACAGCATAAGCCACATTCTTTTCCTTATTCAGCGCTATATCGGCGAGGTCGTTTCGCTTATCACGATAGCCTCGATTATCCTTGCAATCGACCCCGTATGCCTTCTTATAGTTATAGGTATCGCCGCCGTGTTTACGCCTCTGAGCCGTAAAATCGGAAGGCTTCAGGCGGAGCGGCAGATTGAAAACAATAAATACCACCGCCGCGCGGACTACTTCGCGAGGGTGTTCTATTTGCAGGACTATGCAAAGGAAGTGCGTATGAACGATATTCAGCCGCTTCTTATTGAACGCTATAACGACGCTATAAACGACGTTATCAGAAATCAGCAGAGGTTCGTAAGAAAGATAGATTTCTTCTACTTCTTCCAGGAATTCGGCGTTCAGATTTTCGGCTTTATGTTCCTGCTGCCGCTGTACCTCGGTTACTGCGTGCTCAAAACGCATACGCTTTCAGCGGGAGATTTCGTCGCCACCTTCAACGGTGCATTTTCAATCGCAACCTCGTTCTCGTTCCTTACCGTCGGCGTTGTCCGCGCATTTTCGGAAAGCGCAAAGCTTATTGAAAAATACCGCGAATTCATAAACCGAGGCTTTGATATCAAAGACGGAGAAAAAGAGGCGCCGATAACCGAGCCGAAGGTAATCGAAATAAAAGACCTTACCTTCACTTATCCCGGCAACGACGAGCCGACTCTTAAAAACATCAATCTCACTATTCATCCTAACGAAAAAATCGCCCTCGTCGGCTATAACGGGGCGGGTAAAACCACGCTTACAAATCTTCTGCTGCGCCTTTACGACGTGAGCGGGGGAGGAATATATATCGACGGCGAGGATATAAGAAACGTTACCGTGAAATCGCACAGAAACCGCTTTGCCGCGGTATTCCAGGATTTCCAGCTCTTTGCTTCAACCCTCGGCGAAAACGTAGCCCTTGATACTGAAATTGACAGGGAGAGAGCCGAAGAGGCGCTCAGGCACAGCGGATTTTCAAAGAAGGTCAAAAACGGTCTTGATACTCCGCTTCTGCGCGAGTTTGACGACGAGGGAATAATGATGTCGGGCGGCGAGAGCCAGAAGGTCGCAATCGCAAGGGCGTTTTATAAAAACTGCCCCTACGTAATTCTTGACGAGCCTTCCGCAAACCTTGACCCGATAGCGGAATACAACCTCAATCAGGCGATGATTGAAGCCGCTCAGGATAAGACGGTCGTATTCATTTCGCACCGCCTTTCGACTACCGTAAACGCCGATAAAATCTATGTTATGGAAAACGGCGAGATTATTGAAAGCGGCTCCCATGACGAGCTTATGGAAATGAACGGAACCTACGCATATATGTTCAACTTACAGGCAGAAAAGTATAAGGAGAACGGCGATGAAAAAGATACCGCTCAACGGGACGTATAAACTGCATAATCTCTCCGACGGCGCCTTTATCTGTGAAGCGAAGGTGCCCGGCTCCGATTTCGGCGCGTATTTAAACGCGGGCAAGTTCGCTCTTAACGACGCTTATTTTGAAGAGACAAATTCCGCCTTCTCAATGTCTGACGTTTATTTTGAAAGAGTCTTTGACTTTGACGGGAAGACTGAAGAAAACATAATTCTTCACTGTGAAAGGCTCGATACGCTTTGCGAAATCTATCTTAACGGCAATCTTGTCGCAAAGGCTGAAAACGCCCATATTTCCTACGATTTTGACGTTAAGGAGTTTGTGAAAACGGGGGAGAATACGCTTAAATTCGTCATTTATTCTCCCGTAAATTATATCGTTGACAAGCAGGATAAAAAGCCGCTCCCGAAAAATGTGAACGGAACGGACGGCGCTTCGTATATCCGCAAGCCCGCCTGCCATTTCGGCTGGGACTGGGGTCCCTGCGTGCCGTATAAATATATCGGTGACGTGTATCTTAAAACGTTTGAGCGTGAGATTAAGCTTATCGGCATAACTCAGGACGTAAACAAGGTAAAGGCAAGAATTACGGTTGAGGCGGAAAACGCCGACGAAATGCTGCTGATTACCCCCGACGGAAAAACGCTTGAAGCGCAGGGTAACGTTTTTGAAATTGATAAGCCCGAGCTTTGGTATCCGCGGGATTTGAACCTGCTTGAAAAGCAGCCGCTTTATACTCTCGTGCTCAAAAACGGCGAAGAAACCTTAGAAAGAAAAATCGGTCTGCGCACAGTTGAGCTGAATACCGAAAAGGACGAATACGGAACGAATTTTCAGCTTGTTATTAACGGCAAAAGAGTTTTCGCCAAGGGCGGCAACTTAATTCCGTTTTCCGCAATACCCGAGCAGGCGGACGAAAAGACGGTCGATTATTATCTCAATTTAGCAGTAAAATCGAATTTCAATATCCTGCGCGTCTGGGGCGGAGGGGAGTACGCAAACGAGTACCTTCTTTCACGCTGCGACGAGCTTGGTATACTTATCTGGCAGGATTTTGCCTACGCCTGCCTTATGTATCCGTTTTACGACGACGCGTTTTTAAGTAACGTTCTCGCTGAGGCGCGGCAGAACGTACGCCGTCAGGCGCTTCATCCCTGCCTTGCGCTTCTCTGCGGTAATAACGAGCTTGAATCAATGTTTCAGTGGCTCCCGAAAAACACTAAACTTGTTAAGAGTTATACTGACTTTTTCTATAATAAACTCCCCGAAGAGGTAAAAAAACTCACTGATATTCCGTATATTCCGACCTCTCCACTCGGCACGGCTCCGTTTGAAAATAACGGCTCCGACGAGGCGGGCGATACCCATATATGGAACGTATGGCACGGTATGAAACCGCCGGAATATTTCAACACGCGTTATACGCGCTTCCTTTCCGAATTCGGTCTTGAAGCCCTGCCGTCGATGAAGGCGGTGAGAACCTTTGCCGACGGGAGCGCGTACAGCCTTGACAGCAAAGAGTTTACCGAACGTCAGAAATGTACGGGCGGCAACGGTAAAATCCTCGTATATCTCAATCAGCGGTTTAATGAGCCTGCCGATTTTGAGGACATGCCTTATCTTACGGGCATCGTTCAGGCTGAGTGCATAAAACGTGCCGCGGAGCATTTCAGACGAAACAAGGGGCGCTGTAACGGTACGATGTTCTGGCAGTTCAACGACGTGTGGAACTGCCCTAGCTGGTCGTCGGTTGACTTTGAGGGAATACCGAAGGCGCTGCAATATGAGGCGCGGAAGTTTTTCGCCCCCGTCGCGCTGACCTTCGACGGAAAACGCCTTTTCCTTCACAACGATACAATGTTTGACAAGACGGTTGAAGTTACCGTAAACGGTGCGAGGTATAAAACCGAACTCAAAGCGGATTCGGTTAAAGAATTCCTTAAACTGAAAGTCCCCGAAAACGGGGTATGCAAGGTAACTCTTGACGGTGAAGCTTATTATTTTGACAATAAAAAACGGCTCGAAAAAGCCGAATTTGAGGTAAAAACTGAAAATAATAAAATGACCGTAAAAAGCAATACCTACGCAAAAAATATCTTCGTTGAAGCCGAAAGCATAGCCGACGAAAACTATTTTTCTCTCCTTGCGGGGGAAGAAAAGACGCTCACTTTCGGCGGAGAAATCGGGGAATACAAAATTCACTGTGAAAACAACGTGAGGTATAAACCCGTAAATTTTAAGCAGGCGGCAAAGCGTTTCGCTTTCCGCATAAAGCCGTGGAATATTGTAAATGAGATTTATTATCATTTTAAATAAAAAAATGCTGACGGAGAAGCCCGTCAGCATTTTCATTATAGCACATAAAAATTTAAAATACAATACTTTAATTGTTCATATATAGGGGCTATAATATAATCAGAGGATAGTATTATCCTACTTTACCTAAAGGGGGTAACAATATGATTAACATTACTGCGAGAGGCTTTGATTTAAAGCAGGGAGCAAAGGACGGAATTGAAAAGGAGCTTAAAAGAATTGAAAAAATGCTTCCCGATAACGCGTCCTTCGATGTTACGCTTAAAAAGTTAAAGGACGGCTATAAATGCGACATTACGGTTAAGCATTTCGGCTCGTTCATAAGAGGTGAGGCAAGCGAGGCTAAAATTGAGCCTGCAATCGATGCGGCGGTTGACGACCTCAAGAGAAAAATCAGAAAGCTAAAGACTTTCTTCGTAGACAAAAAGCGCAAAGGCTCGATTGACGAGATTGCCGACGCTATGGACGATTTCAGCGAAGACGTCACAATGGACAATTTTGACGAGGCGTACTACTCCTCGGTTGACATCAGAAGAACGAAATATATTTCGCCTAATATGATGACCGACGACGAAGCCGCCGTTCAGATGGAAATGCTCGGCCACACGTTTTTCGTTTATCTCGGCGTTGAGGGCGAAACGAAGATTATCTATAAGAGAAGAAAGGGCTACGGCGTTCTTATCTGCGAATAAAAAATAAGGAGGGCGAAAGCCCTCTTTTTTTATTGACAAAAAATCCTTATTGTGGTAAGTTACTATCTTAAAGAGGTGTTAATTATGAATTTTAAAAAGAAGGATAAAAGAATTCCCGTATCGCTTATTACGGGTTACCTCGGCGCAGGTAAAACGACGGTGTTAAACCACGTTCTTGCAAATCAGGAGGGCTACCGCGTTGCCGTTATAGTCAACGATATCGGCGAGGTTAATATCGACGCTTCGCTTATCGCCAAGGGCGGAAATGTAACCCAGAAGGACGAAAACCTTGTTCCGCTTTCAAACGGCTGTATCTGCTGCACTCTTAAGGTAGACCTTATGAACCAGATTATTGACCTCGCAAAGTCGGGCAAGTTCGATTATATTCTTATCGAGGCGTCCGGTATCTGCGAGCCGGGACCGATAGCCGGTTCAATCTGTATGCTCGACGGTACGGATAAAAACTTCCGCGCCCCCGCGGTTGTTTATCTTGATAACGTAACTACCGTAGTTGACGCAAAGCGTATGGCTGACGAATTCGGCTCGGGCGAGGCGCTCCTCAGCGAGGGCCTTGACGAAGAGGATATTGAAAATCTTCTTATTCAGCAGATAGAATACTGTACTACGATTATTTTAAACAAGATTGACGACGTTACCCCCGAGGAAAAGAAGGCGGTTCTTGACGTAATCAAGGCGCTTCAGCCCGAGGCAAAGATTATTGAAACGAATTACGGCAAGGTTGACGTTGCCGAGGTTCTTTCAACGGGACGTTTCGATTATGAAAAGATAATAAATTCCGCAGGCTGGGTTCAGGCTATGGAGCTTGAGGGCGAAAACTCCGAAACCCTTGAAAAAGAAGAGCATCATCATGAAGAGCACGAACATCATCACGACCATGATGAGCACGAACACCATCACGAACACCATGACCACGAACACCACGACCATGACCACGACGAACACGGCCACCACGGCCACCATCACCACCATCATCACGACGAGGGCGAGGCTGAGGAATACGGAATTTCAACCTTCGTTTATCAGAACGTAAAGCCGTTTGACAAGGCTAAGTTTGAGCAGTTCGTTTTTGCAAAATGGCCTAAGGAGGTTATCCGCGCTAAGGGACTCTTCTGGATAGCCGAAGACCCCGATATTGCCTATGTTTTTGAGCAGAGCGGAAAACAGAAAACCGCCACGGACGACGGCCCGTGGATTGCCGCTTTCCCGGAAAGGGAGAGAAAGCAGGTCCTCGCCATGAATCCCGACATAGCCGAGGGCTGGCACCCGCTTTACGGCGACAGAATTAATAAACTCGTCTTTATCGGAAGAAAGATGCCCAAAGAGGAAATAATCAAAAATCTTGATTCCTGCATCTCCGACGACGCATAACAAAAGTGCGCGGCTTATGCCGCGCCTTTTTTATTGACTATTCATTATATAAATGATAAAATGTAATAGTAAATGTTTTCATTTTGATGGAGTGGTATTTATGAAAAAAGTATTATCAATAATTCTTTGCGCGGTTATGCTCTTCAGCGTAACTGCAGGGCTTGATTTTTCTGCTTTTGCGCTTGATTCAAGCGGCTCCTGCGGAGCAAATGTTACTTATACGTTTGACGATGGAACAGGAACTCTTACAATCAGCGGAACGGGCAAAATTGGAGATTCTGCTTTTTCGTACAATAACCAAATTAAAAATATCGTTATTAATTACGGTATAACAGGAATTGAGCAATATGCATTTTACTGTTGTGCCGAGTTAAAAAGCATATCAATTCCTAATAGTGTTAAACATATTGATACCGAAGCATTTGCTTACTCGGGTTTAACAAGTATAACAATACCGAATAGTATTACTACAATAGGTGATTCGGTTTTTTGTGAATGTTCGAAGTTAAAAAGCGTTACCTTACCGAATACGCTAACCGACATCTTTACTGAAGCTTTTTGGGGTTGCATCAGTTTAACCAGTATTAATATACCTGCAAGTACAATATTCATTCATTGGGCAGCGTTTTATGCCTGTTCAAGTCTTAAAAGCATAAATGTCAATTCAAACAACAAATACTATTATTCTAAAGACGGAGTATTATTTGAAAGAGCAACTAAGAGTTTATATTTCTATCCTTACGGAAAAACAGATAAAAGCTATACTGTTCCGAACGGGATTAAAGAAATTTGTATTGATAACCCATATTTGACAAAATTAACAATACCTGTCAGCGTTTTGTACTTAGATATTTCCAGTGATAATAAAGTTAAGGATATCTATTATGCCGGTACAAAAAGTGAGTATAAGAAAGTAGAATACGGTGACTTTTTTAGTGGTGAAAATGTTACAATTCATTATTTGGGACAATGTAAACATAATTTCAAAACCACTATAAAAAAGGCTACTTTAAAGAAAAACGGAAGCAAAGTAATAAAGTGCACAAAATGCGGTAAAGTCAAGAAAAAAGAAACGATTTTAAAGCCGACTGATTTTTATTTTGCAGACGATTATATTACCTATAACGGAAAGGTAAAAAAACCGAAACTTAATGTTTATGACAAACATTATGATAAAATAAACAAAAAGTACTATACCGTTAAGTACCCGAAGGCTAAGAAAATCGGTACTTATACCGTAAAGGTTAGATTTAAAGGTAATTATAAAGGAACGAAGAAATTAAAATTCAAAATATTACCGAGAAAAATTAAAAAAGTAAAAACCAAGGCTAAATCACAAAAAGAAATTACCGTTTCGTGGAAAAAGGTTAAGGGCGTTGACGGTTACAGAGTTTACCGTAACACAGAGGCAAATACTTACAATAAGCTTTATAAAACAACAAAATCAACAAGCATTACTATTCCTAAAATAAGCAGTGAAGATGATGAAGTATACTTCTATATAACCACTTATAAAAAGGTCGGTAATAAGATTTACGAAAGCGAGCCTTGTTACGGAAATCAGCGCACAAAACTTTCTGCGCCGAAAATGAAGATAAGGAAAACCGATTTCGGCGAATTTGTAACCGAATTTAAAACGTACGGTTATTATCAGATTCAGATTAGTAATAATAAGAACTTCAGCAAAAAAGGTAAGAACAAAGTAAAATCGTGCAGATACTATACCGATTCGGTAAGGTTCTATAACTGGGGTTCGGGCAAAACATACTTTGTCCGCGCAAGAAAATATTATTACAGTGATAAAGGCGACCTTATAGTCGGCCCGTGGTGTAAAACTCAGAAAGTTAAGACGTTATAAAACAATAAAAAGCTCCCCGTGAAGGGGAGCTTTAATTTTATTTATATTCGATTATATCCTTTGCTGCTTTGCATCCCGGGCAGCCGCAGTATTTCTCGCCGTTTGCCTTATTCTTTTCTGTTTCGGCAAGTTTTGCTTTTGCAACGTCTTCACCGAAAATTGCCATAGCCTTATCGGTTTTGAAAAATGCTATCGCTCCGTCAATCGGAATGATATCCGCCTCTGCTTCGGCAACAAGCGCGCTCCACGCCTCGGCTTCCTTTTCTGTTCCTACGCTGTCAAGATAACTCTGCGCAGCCTCTTTAAATTCAGGGCATGCGCTGAACGCGTCAAGCACGGCTTTTGCAAGTTCTTTTTTCATAATTATACCTCCGTATTAATTGATTACACAGTAAAAATTGCTCTCCCACGCGGGGATGTATTTTGAATGCCTGAAATAGATTTTATAGTCCTTATTGAGTTCAAGAATTTTAAGGGGGAGGGTAAATAAATCCTCGTTCCTGTGATAGGCGCAGACGTAGAGCTTCGGCGCGTATTTTTTTATCGTCTTTTCCGCGCCGCAAAGGGCTTTCAGCTCCGCGCCCTCAATGTCCATTTTTATAAAGGTCGGCGTAAGTTCGAGCGAGTCAACGTCGATAACCTCAACTCCCGCGCCCTCGGCTGAAAGCTTTGAATTACGCCCCGCTTTTTTTGAAAAAATAAGGGTGTCCTTTTTATCCCACGCGCCCATATTAAGGCAGGAAATATTAAACATTTCCTCAGTGTTTTTAAGCAGCTTTTTAAAATTCTTTTCGTCGGGCTCAAGCGCCGTAATATAGTCGTATCCGCCGCC
>CAJOER010000032.1 GCA_905233805.1 uncultured Eubacterium sp.
TTGAGGTAAGAAGAATCTCACCCGCGCCGCGCTTTTCCGCTTCAACAGCCCACTTAACTGCGTCTATGCCCGTCGGGACTCTTCCTCCGTTGAGGTAAACCTCCCAGCCGTCGCCGTTTCTTTTGGCGTCGATAGCGCAGACAACGCACTGCGAGCCGAATTTATACGCCGCCTCGTTAATGAGTCCGGGATTTCTTACCGCTGCGGAATTCACCGAAATTTTGTCGGCTCCCGCTCTGAGCAGTTCTTTAAAATCGTCAACGTTTTTTATTCCGCCGCCGACGGTAAAGGGTATGAAAACCTGCTGGGCAACGCGCTCGACTATTTCAATCATAGTGCTGCGTCCCTCGTGGCTTGCCATAATATCAAGTAAAACAAGCTCGTCCGCGCCCTGCTTATCATACGCCGCGGCACATTCAACGGGGTCGCCCGCGTCCCTTAAATCGACGAAGGAAACGCCTTTAACAACTCTGCCGTTTTTTACGTCAAGGCACGGGATAATTCGTTTAGCATACATATCCTACACCTCCGCAAAATTTTTCAGTATCTGCAAGCCCGCCTCGCTGCTCTTTTCGGGGTGGAACTGAGTGGCGGCGACAAGGTCCTTTTGTACTGCGCACTGAATTTCAACGCCGTACTGCGTTACCGCGGCAACCGTTTCTGGCTCGGCATCTTTAAGATAATATGAGTGAACGAAATAGAAATAGCTTTCATCGGGTATGTTTTTGAATATTCCGTCCTTTTGTTTAAGGCTGATTGAATTCCAGCCCATATGCGGAACTTTAAGCCCCGTATCCTTCGGAATTCGCGCAATTTTTCCGCCGAAAACGTCAAGACCGACGGCGCCCTCTCTCTCCTCGCTCTCTTTAAAAAGAAGCTGTAAGCCGAGGCAGATTCCGAGGAACGGTCTTTCTCCGTTCGCCGCATTTTTTACGGTTTCTTCAAGGCCCCTTTTCCTCATTGACTCCATAGCATCGCCGAAAGAGCCGACGCCCGGAAGAATAACGCGTTCGGCACGGCTTATTTTATTTTTATCGTATGTAATTTCACTTTGGCGCCCGATATAATCAAGCGCCTTTTTTACGCTTTGCAGGTTCCCTGCGCCGTAATCAATAATTGCAATCATACTATTCTCCGCAAGTTTAATAAATATATAATAACATAAATATTACTAATTGACAAATACATTTTATTTTGCTACAATAACGGGGCAAATTATTACGGAGACGTATCGAAGTGGGGACGTTTGCGAGCGCTGCCGATGGCAGATGAAGCGAGCAATAAGGAGTGGCAGCGGTCAAAATTTGTCGGCGCTCCAAGCCGCAACAAATTTTGGGTACCGCAACAGGACATAACGGGGCCGCCCCGCTCGATGGTTTAACAGCGAACAATCTATTTCAGATTTATATATTCGGAGACGTATCGAAGTGGTCATAACGGGGCGCACTCGAAATGCGTTTGCCTTAGCGGGCACGTGGGTTCGAATCCCACCGTCTCCGCCAAAAAAGAACAGCACCCAAATTGGGTGCTGTTCTTATTTTATTAACCGATTAAGCTGCCGTAACGTAATTGATGAATATCATATTTACTCTATGTCTTGTAAGTTCTCTGTCGAGTTTGTTTTCTTTATATATTGTATAAATTTTTCTTAACATTATATTTTCCTCCTGATTAGTCTATATATTAAATAAGTATACTGTTAAAGCCTTTTTCAATGTCGTTAAGCTGTTTTTTCAGGTTGTTCTTTTCTTTCTGAACAGCCTTTACAACGGATGATATCGAAGTGTTTTCGGGGATGTAATTGTTTGAGATGTTTTCATTAAAGAAAAGCTGTGCGGTTCCGAATAATATTGCGGCAATTAAAAGGAATGAAACCATTACCTTTTTAACATGCTGCTTATATACCGTGTTCATTTTTATCATCCTTTCTGTATTTCGGGGAGCTTTATTTCCCCCTTCACTTATTAGTGGCACCAAAAAGGAAATATGCCAAAAAATTTTAAAAAATCTTTAAAAAAATAAAAACCCGCCGGGCAAATACCCGACGGGCTGTAATCAGAACGTATTATTCACTTTCAGACAGGTTTTTCCGTCTTATTAACTTTGACTTTTTTTACCTTAACGGATTTCCTTTTGCTCCATTTTGAACGGAAGGTTTTTCCGTTTGCTTTTTTATAGGTTCTGATTCTTACATAATACCTCTTACCCTGCTCTAATCCCGTAAGAGTGCAGGTGTTTGCTGCGGCCCCTTTTACAGTTACTGTTTTCTTTTTAGAAAAATTCTTATTAGTACTGTACTGAATTATGTAGCCGTTATTCTGTTTTACCTGCTTTTTCCATTTAACGGTAACGGTACCGGGTTGTTTTTTCGGCGCATTAAGGCCGAAAATATATGAACCCTTGGGAAGAATCTTATATTTTTTATAAACCGTACCGCTGTAATTACCCTTAAACGTTATTTTTACGGATTTTTCTCCTACGTTTCCGTTTTTGGGATATACCGCACTATAGCTTTTCTTACCGTAATACTTTAACGCGGGTTTTCTTACCTTTCCGTTATAATCGTAAACTGTCTTTTCAAGCTTCGCTTTCGTAATCTTTTTTCTCTTAATAGTAAAGTTTATTCTGTAAGCACTTCTTGTTTTGACGCTTCTGTAACTGCCGGCGCCGGTTATGTAAACATATCCCGTTCCGCTGTTAATGTTTTTTCCGAATGATGTGGTGTAACACGTACCGGACTGAACGGTTCTGTTTATGCTTGCGTCGTACACTTTTAGGACGGGTTTTATCTGTGAACCTTTATATGTATACGCCGACGGTTTTACGTATGCAAGCGTTTTTCGTCCGGTTTTTACGCATTGCATATAAGTCGTTTTCGCGCTGCTGGTATCGTACAAGCAGTATATTGTAGGCAACTTCTTTTTCTTTGTGTTACCATCAACCACATAACGCATAAGCATATTCGTTTTAACCGTGGCGGACATAGCGGGCGGATAAGCGGCTTGTGAAGGAGCCCTCGCAGGTGAATCGGGATTTGCCTCGCCGTTCTCCTCGCCGAGATAAAACGTATCCATTTTCAGGCTCAGATGCTTACTGTATACGAATATCGTTGACGGAGTGTCATTGCCCGGCTCGTTTCCGAAAAGTTTTGAACCGAGAGCTTTCATATTGGAATTAATTATAATTAAATCGGTAGAAAGATTTTCAAATGCACCTTCGGTAACTTCGGTTACCGTAGCGGGTATCTCATATTCATCTACGGCTTTATCCTCAATTATTTTAACAAGGATTTTTTTGTCCGCCGAATAGAGAGTTTCGTTCTGTACGGTAAACTTGTTATCGTCAATTATCTGGGTGTCGTTACAAACTACCGCGCTCTTTTTAAGAACGTCCGCCGTTTCATCGTCAACGAGATTATTCCAGTTGTCTGCATTTCCCTTATAGTTAACCGAAATAAGTTTGGTGCAGCCGTCAAAAGCTCCGCTGCCAAGCGTTGTGACCGTGGCGGGAACTTCAATACTCCTTAACGAAACGCAATTTTTAAACGCATTTGCACCGATGGCCGTTACCGAATCTGGAATTGTAACGCTGCAAAGCTTTGAGCAGCCGGCGAATACGCCCGCGCCTATATTTGTAATTCCGTCTTCAATAACAGCATATTCAATCTTTGACGCCAGGGCAGACCATTCCTGAGAATTATACATAACTCCCGTACCGCTTACGGTAAGGGTTGCGCTTTCATCGTCATATTCCCAGAAGGCGTTAATTCCGCATCTTCCGTAATGCGCGCTGTCGTAATTCGGATTTTCCGCACCGCAGCCGTTAAGGCAGTATCTGTCATACTTCGAAAAATTGTGGTTTTCGGTTCCGTCGTTACAAAGAGCAACAAAGGTAAGGCCTTTTCCACTCGCATAAGTTTTTGCAAGGGAGTTTACATGCGCTTTGATTGCAGGCGAAGCAACCGCGGGAACATGCTTATTTGTTTCGGGACCTCCATCTCCGTAAATCGTATATTCAAGAACATTGTCAAGACTGCATTCGTCATTTAATACTGTAAAAGCCGAAAGCTTGGGACAGTTTGCAAACGCACCGATTTCTATACCGGTAATTCCGCTGCCGAGCGTAACGTTTTCCAGATTCTGATAATTATTAAACTGATATCTCGAAATTGAGCCTGTTCCCGTTACGGTTAAGCTTTTCAGTTTTTTAATTGACGGCATCCTTTCGGTATAATCAATCGATAAGTCATTAGGGTCAAATTCCGCTCCTGTTTCATCTATACCGAATATTCCTATAACGCTGCACGGAGCGTTCACCATTTCAATATTAGTACATCCGTTAAGGAAATACGTATCTTCTTCAACAAAATCTCCGTATAAATAAGGAATCGTGATATCACTTGAAACATTCAGATTTTTAACTTCGGCGGCGAACTCCTTAATAGGTATGTTTGCCTCGGCATAATTATATAACGCTCCCGTGCCCGTTATTTCAAGAGTCTGAGTAGCCCTGTCAAAACTGTACTGTGCATTATCACCGCAGCTTCCTGTCGCAAAGCGGCTTGAGCTTTCGGTATATTTAAAGCCGCAAAGAGAACAGGTATAAGTATATTCAACGCTGTCCTCGCTGTAATCGGTAACCGCTCTTGTATAACTGTGTTCTTTGGAGCCGTTTGAACAGAGTTGAACAAACGTCCTGTTATATTTATTTGCATAACTCTGCGCTCCGGAATTCTTTAAGCCGTAAATAGTCGCACCTTCGGGAACGGTAACAGCTTCGTCATAGATTGTACAGAAAGAACTTAAGACAACAATTTCTTCCAAACTTGTACAGTCTCTGAAAGAATACCGTCCAACGAGTTGTGCATTTTCGGGTATAGTTATACTTTCAAGAGAAGTACACCCCTCAAAAGCTCCCCCGTAAATTACATAATTTAATAAAAAGTTTTTTCCTATTGTTGTAACACTTGCCGGAATACTTACGTCGGTCAGATTGACGCAGTCACGAAAAGCACCAAAGTCTATGCTTTTTACACCTTTTTTTATTGTAACGCTTGTAAGGTTGGAACATCCTTTAAAGGTACACTTATCAATATTACTAACCCCGCCGGGTATTTCTATATCCGTTAAACTCCTACAGTCTGAAAATGCAAAACTGCCGATATTTGTTACACCGTCAGGTATATCTATATCGGTTAAGTTCCTGCAGCCGGCAAACGCCGAACTGCCGATAATTGTTACTGTTTCGGGAATCTCTATACTACTTAGATTTGTACATCCATTGAACAAGGATTGATTTATACTGCTTAAATCAGACGGTAAATTCACGCTGTTCAAGCCCGAACAGCCGTAAAAAGCCGAGTTCCCTATTGTTTCCACATTATCGTGTACAGTAACGTTTCTCAGCTTACTGCAATCGCAAAATGCAAAATCGTCTATAACTGTTACTCCGGCGGGGATTGTATAATCCGTACCGCTTTTGCCCGCAGGATATTTGACAATTTCCGTTTTTTCCTTGTTAAAAAGAATACCGTTTTCGGAACATAATAACGTATTGCCCTCATCAACGTTTATTTCAGTTAAACCTGTACATCCTTTAAATGCATCGGGAAAAACGGTCGTCAGGTTTTTCGGTATTGTAATTGACGTTAGTCCGCTGCAGCCGTTAAACGCCAGATTTTGAATATAAGTTACACTGTCCGGAATATTAATACTTGTTATATTTGAACATCCCGAAAAAGCATAACTGCTTATACCTGTTACTCCGTTTCCAATAACAACGCTTTTAATTGTTTTGTTATTGTAAAACGGAGAGGTGCTACTATCATAGCTCGTCATTTCGCCCGTTCCGATAATTTCAAGCAGGCCGGTTTCTTCGTCTAAATATCCGTTTATACTTTCGCCGCACGGAATGGCTCCGAGTCTGACAAACGTTCTGTTGTACGTTTCGGCATAGGTCTGCGCCGTTGAAGAGGCAAGTCCGTAAATTGTTGCCGTTTCGGGAATTGTATATTCGCCGTTATAAATTAAACAGGTTTTGCTTAAAAACGTAATTCCCGTCAATGACGTACAGCCGCTGAAAGCGTTAAATCCAATGCCTTCAACATTTGCCGGTATGGTGATTTCCGTAAGAGCGGTACAGTTTTGAAAAGCGTTTTCACTTATACTAAGCAGGCTGTCGGGAAGAGTCAATTCCGATAACGAGCTGCAATTGCTGAAAGCATAAGCGCTTATCGTTTCAACTTTATCCATATTGATTGTTTCAAGCTTTGAACAGTAACCGAAAGCGTTTGCCTTAATTTCAGTCAGACTTTCGGGTAATGTAACCTGATTAATCTCTGCGCACTGATAAAATGCATAATTGCCTACGCTCGTTATTCCGCTTTCTATTACAACCTTTTCAATTTGGGTATTACCCTGAAACGGAGAATTCATGGTATAGTCCGTCATATCGCCCGTTCCGCTGATTGTAAGCGTTGCGCTGTCGGAATCAAAACTGTACTGTGCATAATCGCCGCACGGACCCGTGGTGAGTTCGCCGTCAGCAAAAGCCTCAATGCCCGTGAAAGGCATTGTGCTTAATGCAATCAATAACGCTAATATAACCGATGTTATTTTTTTCATAACTACTCTTCCTCCAAAACGTACGATATTACGCAGGAAACGAAATCGCCTTCCTCATCTTTATACTTTATTTTAACGCTGAGCCGGTTTTCTCCGTCCAACAGCTGAGGCTTTTTATCAATTTCAACTTCACACTCGGAAAGCGGAACGGTAAACGGTTCGCCCTCCATAGGTATAACCTCAAATCTGTATTTTTCAAGAAGCGGCATAATTTCGTCTTTTGATTTAATAACAACGTCGTAGTACTCGGCAGGCGCGTCAAAGGTCATTGAGCTGTATTTTGATTCGCCTTTGTACTCATCCTCATCTTTCTCAAAGAGTTGGATTATATAGCTGAATACTTCGTCATAGGAATCCGCAAATACGGGAACGCTTGCTGTAAGAACAACGGCGGCAACTGCGACAACCGCTGCCATTTTTCTGAATCTTACGCGTTTATTCTGTGATTCAATCTTCTTCTGACAGAACTTAACGATTTTGTCGGCCGTTTCTCTGTCAATATTCATTTCTTCATAACCGTTTTCAAGCTCAAAAATGATTTCGGTACACTCTTCAATAAGAGCCGTATTCATATTCTCGGCTTTTTCAAGCTCTTCGTCAACGATACCGGTTAAAAATTCGATGATTTCGTCTTTGAATTTCTTATCGTCAAGAACTTCTTTTATCGTTTTGGCATTAACGCTTATATTCATGTATAACCCTCCTCTCGTAGATTTCTATTTCAGGCTCTGCTAGTTCTTTAACTACTGACCTGAGCCTCTGAGTTCGTTTCGCTACCGCGTTAGGCGTAATACCCATCATTTCGGATATTTCTTTAAGCGAACGTTTCTCAACGTATTTCAAACAGTACAGCCTCAGCTCTTCTTCACTGAGCTTGGCAAGCAGCTGTTCTTTTATTTCATCGTAATCAAGTTCGCTTGCTCTTGAGTTATCCTCCGGTGCCGCAACTTCCGTTGCGTCGTCAAGCGGAACAGTTCGCATAGCGTGCTTTGTTGCTTTCTTATTTGCATTTTTGCACAGGTTGTTCGCCGTCTGGTATAAAAACGGAAGCGGCTTTTCAATTTCTTCGCCTGCGAGCATTCTTTTGTAATATACGAGCATTGCCTCCTGCATTATATCGTCGGCGCTCGTTTTATCTTCAAGCAGCTTCGTATAACAGAATTTAATTAACAGCGTTCCGTACTTTTCATACGCTTCAATTAAGAGTCTGTCCGCTTTTTCTTTTACCTGACTCAAGAGCATCACCTCCCCCGAAAATACTTTCCTTCATCTGTTAGTGGCACGAAAATCAAAATATGCCGAAAAATTTCCAAATTTTTTAAAAAATATTTTTACAGATTTTAAAATATATAATATTTCCTCTTTTTACATAGTTTAAAATAGCCTTTATATAGGGCAAAAACAACACGTAAAAACGAAAAAAATCCGTTTCCGAACCAGTCAGCAACGGTTTTTCTGATTTAATAATTATAATATATCACAAGAAATTCGCCTTTACAATATTTTTCTTATGTGGTAGTATTAAAATAATAAAAAAACAGGAGATTTTTAGTATGAACTGGTCGTTTAATCTTCCCGTAAGGCTTGAATTCGGGTGCAAAAAAAGGAAAGAACTTGAAAGTTTTATTGACGCAATAGGCGGAACAAACGGCGTTCTTGTATGCTCAAAAACGCTGAAAAATAACGGTACCGCCGATGAGATTATTTCTTTAAGCGGCGGAAAACTCAAAGCGGTTTTCAGCGATATAAGACCTAATCCGACTACCGATAACGTTAACGATTGCGTTAAAGTTATGCGTGATACGAACGCGGATTTTGCGGTAGCGCTCGGCGGCGGCTCGCCTATGGACTGCTGCAAGGCGGCATGCGCAATTGCTAAAGGAAATTCGGATATTGAGCCGTATCACTGCGGTGAAAAGGCGGTAAGCGCCGACGAGGCAATACCGATGATTGCAATCCTGGTTCCTATGGCCGTCCACAGCAGGCCATTGACCAATAGCAGGTATTTTGTAGGTATCTTCAGCATTAATCTGATTTAATCGCTCAAATATAAGCATTTTTTAAGATAAGGTGGCCGTCCGATGGAAATGACAGTAAACACAGCGCGTAGGACAGAACGGGATGCCGA
>CAJOER010000033.1 GCA_905233805.1 uncultured Eubacterium sp.
CGGCGGAGGCGGCGGCGGTGCCCACGGCGAAGCTGCGCAATACGGAATAGGCTCCGGCGGCCCGGGCGGTGCCGGCGGTGGCGGCGGCGGTGCAGGAAGCACGCGCTTTTCCAAAAAATCAAACGAGTATGACGACAGCGACTACGCTAAAGGCGGCAAAGGCGGCGACGCTTACTCATCCGGCAAAGACGGTACGAAGTTCGGCTCACAACGGGGCGGACACGGCGGCAAAGGAGGCGGCCGTCCCGAAGAGCAGGAGATTTCCGGAATTGTCTGTGCCGATTTTGATGCACAGGTTGAAGGAAGACTTGACGGCGATATTCTCAGGGGCGTTTACTCTGTCAACGATGACGGCACGATTGTCGATATGTCGGGTAAAACCGTTAAAACGATTGATGACCTTAAACCCGAGGACCGCACTCTTTACCGTTTTGTTAAGAACATTAACTACTCTGCTCCGAAAGGTAAAAGCGCAGTTGTAATTCCCGAAAATTCAAGAGTTATATTTGAAATTCCTCAGAACGTAACCGTTTATCTTAAAGGCGGCGCGGCTGCTGCTATCGGCGGTAAAGGCGGCGAAGGCGTCAATAAATTAAGTATGAAAGCAAAGAGAGGTACAGACTGCGGAACAATTTACATTCTTGGAAGCATAAAAGTGAATACATACCCCGGTAATGCAGGCATTGATTCTTCTAATTACACCGGCGGTAAAGCTCCCGATTACGGAATCGGCGGCGGCGGAGCAGGCGGCAACTCAAAAGTATTGCCCCGTCAGACGTTAACGGAAGAGAAGCATACTTCCACAGAGCGGACCTGTCCATAGATTTAATCGGAAACGTTAATGTAAACGGCTATTCCGATATGATTCTGGGTAACGATTTTTCCGAGAACGTCACGGTTGAACACCTCTATAAAACTCTTCGGGAGGCAGCAAACCACGGCGCGCTCAAACAGGATAAGGGCTGGACGGTGGCTGACCCGTCAACTCAGGAGGGCGCCGAAACAAAGAAATCCTTCAACGGCGCATACAGAAAAGGCCACGAATGGAATAAGGATATTCTTGATATCAGCGGCGGCTACGTTTACCTCTTTGCAACATATTTCGGAAGATATATTAAAAAGAAATATGACAGCAGCAATGAAGACCCCAACCCTGCATGGATTGTAAGAAATACCTGGTCAGATATAGAAAGCACCTGCAAGGCTAAAGACTATTATATCAACAACGATATGAAGACGCTTATGGACGAGGTTCTGTATTTCGTTCACTATACCGAGCCTTACGGCGGAAACCGGATAAACGTCATGGATGCCCGGAATGATCATGTGGAAGGGTACACTTCAATTCTTGACTGTACGACGGCAAGATATGCAACATACGCGTATGACACTCAAAGAGTGCCCAAAAGCAGGCTTGCAGGAAAGGCGAAATATTACTACAGGATGAAGCGTTACTCCTTCCAGTGCGTTGACGGGTATAAGGGCGTTACTCCGAAAAACTGGATGAAGTATATCCCGGATGACGCTTCCGTCGGACAGCTGAATATGCCCGGTACTCACGATTCCGGAACGTTTAACGTCGGGTTCAACTGGGAGGCTGTCGAGATAATTCTGAAGAATATTGATAAATTACTCCCCGATGTGTCGCCCGAAGTAATTGCTTCAATACCGGCGGGAGTATACTTAATCATTGCACTCGGACCGATTATTGAATCGACGGCTGCAGCGCTATTTGCATTGTTCGCGCCGTTATTCGAAGCGGCAGCAGTTATTGCAGCAGGGTATGTAATTTATCTGGCATGTAACATAATGTATATTTACGAGAACGTCATAAAAGCACTGGCGCAGTGTAATAATCTGACAATCCCGCAACAGCTCAATGCGGGAATACGTACCTTTGACGTTCGTATGATTATTAATAACGAAAAGGATTACAGTAAGCTCGAAAACTTTAAGATAGACAGCAAGGACAGATACGACGTTGCAACCTATCTTAAAATATGCCACGGTACACTCGCAAAAGCCGGAATGGGCGACTTTGCAGACCACGACGTTTCACTTACGGACGGTCAGAATTCCGACGGTTCACTTCTCACGCTCAAGAATATTATTCTTGATTCTCTCGATTTTGTAAAAGAAAATCCGAGCGAGTCGGTATTCCTTACTCTTAAGTGCGAGGGCGACGATATTAATAAGCAGTACTCAAAAGCACTTGATAAGGTATTCGACGCGTCAAGGGGAGACCCGAATGTAGAAATAATTAATGAGGGTCAGAATATGCCTACTGTCGGCGACGCTGCAGGTAAGGTTTACCTTATTAA
This sequence comes from uncultured Eubacterium sp., assembly GCA_905233805.1. GTDB lineage: Bacteria > Bacillota > Clostridia > Oscillospirales > Acutalibacteraceae > Eubacterium_R. The sequence continues at coordinate 2,322 of CAJOER010000033.1, forward strand.
GAGAAGCTATGCGGAATTCAGGGAAGACAATTACGACGTAAGCGCTTCCAAAAAAATCGAACTTCTCTCGGAATGCTTCAAAGAAACTAATAAGGGCATTCGTCAGCTTTACGATGAGGATACGCCAATCGACGAAACAAGGATGATTTACAGTTCCACCTATGACTACGATATCAACGGTGACTTCTTCCTTGACCCGAAGAACGAATATCTTCTTGCGGGTTCGCCCGAAGAGCTTGCTATCGGTCTCGGTGAAGACAGCATTAATACCTTCCTTGATTCCTACGGCTATCAGAGAGGTCAGAATTACGGCTGGATTTATATGAACTTCCCGACCCAGATGGCGACGATGAATCTTATTTTCAGCAATATCTTTGACCTTAAGAAGTTGGTTTCAGAGCATGATGAAGGTTCAATATTCACGACCTTTAACGGCTTTGTTTTCATCGGAACGCTTGTCGTATTAGCCGCTCCTATGATAATCATATTGACGGTAAGACATAATAAATCCAAAAAACAAAGCGGCAGAGTCGGCGAAGACGTTGCAGGCGATGCATAAGTTTTAAATCAAGAACCCCAAAGCAGTTTTCTGCTTTGGGATTTCTTGTTGGAGTTATTCTTTTATTTACAAAAGCAGCACGGTGTGATAAGATATAACTATAAATATAATAAGGAGGAATACGTTGGATTATCTGTATGACGTTGCGATAGTAACGGCCGTAGATATTGAAGAGGAAAGCGTTCTTAAGCTTTACGACAACTGGAAGGAAATAGTCCTGTCCGACGGTGACCAGGTTTACTATGAAACGAGTTTTATTAAAGACGGCGTTAACCGTCACGTTATAACCGCAAAACAGAATGAAATGGGTATGACCGCCGCTTCTCATCTCGCTTCAAAAATCATAAATGAATTCAGACCGCGTTATCTTATTATGACGGGAATTGCCGCAGCCCGACGTTATCTGGAACTATGCTGCAGGCAAGTTCGTGAGCGCTGAGAATGCAGAGATTACCTTCGGCGATATCGGATTCCTTCCGCGCCCCGTTGCACTTAAACTCGACGACGAAATCCTTTCAATCCTGAAGGAACTTAAAAACAGCCCCGATAACGAGTTTTATCTTCATATAGGGCCTATGGCGTGCGGTAACAGCGTAATTGCAAACCGCGACGTTGTCAATAAGCAGATTCATTCGCTGTTTCCGAAAACGGTCGGGCTTGATATGGAATCGTACAGCATTTTTTATGCCGCTCACAATTCGGTTGACCCTAAGCCGAAAGCTATTGTAATAAAAAGCATCTGCGATTTTGCGGATTCTGAAAAAAGCGATAAATATCAGAAATTTGCCGCATATACAAGTTCCCGTTTTGCAAAATTTCTTTATGAAAACTATTTGCCTTATTAATTCAAATAATTAGTTTTAAGGAGTTAAATTATGGAAAAGAAAACTAAGATTATCGTAGTCTCGCTCGTTGCAATTATAATCGCTTTTGCGGGAACTCTCGGATACATTTATACCGATTCTCAAAAGCAGATTAAAGCCGCAAATGCGAAATATGAGCAGGTAATAAAAGACTATAAGCTATATAAAAATGTCATTTCTCAGGACGAGGTTGAAAATACTCTTTTCAATCAGCCCGTAGCAAAGGAGAGAAACGGCGAGTACAGAATCGGAGTTAAAACCGCAACAAACGGCGATTATCACGCTAAACTCACTATCTATCAGGCTAAGGACGGAAAGTATGAGAGCGTTTTCTCCTGTGACGCGCTCATAGGTAAAAACGGTGCGGGCAAGCAGTCGGAGGGCGACGTGAAAACTCCGCTTGGAACGTGGGAAATCGGCGAGGCGTACGGTATTAAGGATGACCCCGGCAGCCGCCTTCCGTTTACAAAAATCACCGACGATATGTACTGGTGCGCTAGCGGCACCAACGGCAAAAAATACAACTCTCTTCTCTATAAGAGCAAAGACCCTGATAACGACTATTCCGAGGATGAGCACCTTATGGATTACCCGATAAGATACGCCTATCTCCTTGACCTCGGGTATAACAAGGCGTGCGCTCCCTATGCGGGCAACGCAATCTTCCTTCACTGCTGGAAGGACCCCGAATATCCTACCGGCGGCTGCGTAGCCGTTTCGGAGGAAAGTATGGTTAAAATCCTCCGTACCGTAACTCCCGGCACGACAGTTACGATTTATTGATTATACAGATTAAATACGGCGGGCTTCTTGCCTGCCGTTTATAATTGTGTTATAATAATTCTATTATTTTAAAGGAAGATACTTATATGCTTGAAACCGAAAGACTTATTCTCCGTAACTGGGAAGAAAGCGACGCGGAGTCGTTATATGAATATGCAAAGGACTCCGAAATAGGTCCCGCCGCAGGCTGGCCCGCGCATAAAAGCGAGGCGGAAAGCCTTGATACTATAAAAAACGTGCTTTGCGGAAAAGAGGCTTACGCCGTTTGCCTTAAAGAGGATAACAAAGCAATCGGCGCGATTGAACTGATGTTCAAAGACCATGTATATAAGGACGACGAGTGCGAGCTCGGCTTCTGGGTTGCAAGACCGTTCTGGGGAAAAGGACTAATCCCCGAGGCTTCGCGCGAAATTCTTCGTCACGCCTTTGAGGATTTAGGCGTGAGCAAGGTCTGGTGCGGCTATTATGACGGTAATGAGAAATCAAAGCGCGCGCAGGAAAAAATCGGCTTTAAGTATCATCATACTAAAGAAAACGTTGACGTGCCTCTTCTCGGCGAAAAGCGCACGGAGCACGTTAACTGTATGACTAAAAAGGACTGGGATGCCATATGCAATACTACGAAGAAATAAAACTGAAAAACGGCAAGACCTGTATTTTAAGAAACGGCGATAAGCCCGACGGCAAAGAGGCGTTTGAAGTTTTCAATAAAACTCACGAGGAAACCGACTTTCTTCTTACATACCCCGATGAAAACAGTTTTAACGCCGAAGAGGAGGGCGAATTTCTTAAAAAGAAGACCGAAAGCGAAAGGGAAATCGAGCTTGTTGCCGTAATTGACGGAAAGATAGTCGGTTTGGCGGGAATTGAAACTGTCGGTGAAAAGTATAAGGTCCGCCACCGTGCCGAATTCGGTATCAGTATATTAAAGGAATACTGGGGGCTCGGCATAGGCAAAGCGCTTACAAATGCGTGTATCTCCTGCGCTGAAAAGGCGGGTTACACCCAGCTTGAGCTTGACGTTGTGTCTGATAATAAAGCCGCTGTTTCGCTTTATAAAAGCTTCGGCTTTGAAGAATTCGGAAGAAACCCGCGCGGCTTTAACTCCCGCATTACGGGTATGCAGGAAACAGTATATATGAGACTTGAACTTGACGAGGTGAAAATATGAGCAGCTTTATGAGTCATTTTGCGGCGTTCGCTATCCGTTGCAGCGGAAGAAAAAGAATGTATGCAAATCCCGAAAAATGCGAAAAGTATATTGAAAACTTACGCGTAAAAAACTCAAAGCCGTTTAAAATCCCTCCGTATTTCTACCGCTCGAAGGTTGATAAAGAGGTTATAGACGGTGTTGAGGTAATAACGTTTAATAAAGGGAGCGAAAAGAAGATAATTTATCTTCACGGAGGCGCTTTCTGCGAACCGCCTCTTCTTCCGCACTTTATGTTCTGCGACAGGGCGGCGAATTCTACTGATTATGAGGTAATTCTGCCCGTATATAAAAAAGCGCCCGAATACACCTTTGAGGATACTGTTCCTTTCCTTGAAAAACTGTACCGCTCTTTCACTGAGAATACCGACCCTCAGAATATAGTATTTATGGGCGACTCCTCGGGCGGCGGTCTTGCGCTTTCATTTTGCGAATACCTTAAGGAGGTAAATCTTCCGCAGCCGCAGAGAATGATTCTACTCTCCCCGTGGACGGACGTAAGTATGGACACTCCCTTTGATGAAGAGATTGATAAAGTTGACCCGAACCTTCAGTACGATTTTCTTAAAATCGCAGGTAAAAACTGGGCGGGTGAGGGCGACGTCCACGATTACCGCGTCAGTCCCGTTTACGGCGATTTGAGCGGCCTTGCGCCTATTACCGCATTTTTCGGAACGCATGAGAACATTATTCTTGACGCGCGTATTTTTAAAGAAAAATGCGAAGAAGCAGGCGCTCAGCTTGACTACCGCGAATGGGAGAATATGAATCATGTATTCGTAATTTATCCCATACCTGAAGGCTCCCTCGCGCAAAGGGAAATTATTGATATACTGAAAGGCTGATTATGAAAAGAATTGCTGTCGGAATATTAGCGCACGTTGACTCGGGTAAGACTACCTTAACCGAGGCGATGCTCTATTGCTCGGGTAATATAAAAAAGCTCGGTAGGGTTGACCGCGGCGATTCTTTTCTTGATAATTTTTACCTTGAACGCGACAGGGGAATAACGATTTTTTCAAAACAGGCTATCTTTAATCTTAACGATACCGTATTTACAATTCTTGATACCCCCGGTCACGTTGATTTTTCCGCCGAGACTGAAAGAACTCTCGGCGTTCTTGATTATGCCGTGCTTGTAATCAGCGCAACAGACGGCGTACAGAGCCACACGAAAACGCTCTGGGAACTTTTGAAAAAATACAGAGTTCCCACTTTTATTTTTGTAAATAAAATGGATTTATCGGGAGCGGATAAAGCGCGCGTATTTGACGAGATAAAAGAAAAACTCAGTGAAAACGCCGTTGACTTTTCCCCGGAAATAAATGCTGTATATGAAAACGCCGCCCTTTGCAGCGAGGAGCTTTTAAACAGCTACTATGAAAACGGCGCGCTTACAAAAGAACAGTTAATTAAAGCGATTAAAGAGCGGATAATCTTTCCCTGTATGTTCGGCTCCGCGCTGAAGCTCGAGGGCGTTGAGGAGTTTTATAACTGCCTTGACGAATATACCGTTATGCCCGAATACAAAAGCGAATTCTCGGGCAGGGTATATAAAATCTCCGAGGATAATCAGGGTAGCCGCCTTACCTATCTCAAAGTAACGGGCGGGGAACTGAAAGTTAAAGATGTTCTTTTGAGTCCCAAGAATAAAAATAATGAAAAAGTAAACCAAATAAGAATATATTCGGGCGAAAAGTTCACCTCGGTAGATTCTGCCGAGGCGGGGTGCGTGTGCGCCGTTACTGGTATAACTTTCGCCTCTCCTGGCGACGGGCTTGGGAATGAAGAGAATTCCGACCTTCCCGTGCTTGAACCCGTGCTTACTTATAGCGTTGAAATTAACGACGGTACCGACGCCCACACCGTACTTGAAAAACTCAGAATACTTGAAAACGAGGACCCGCAGCTGAAAGTTGAATACAGCGAACGCCTCGGCGAAATACGCCTTCAGCTTATGGGCGATATTCAGCTTGAAATTCTTAAAACCATAATTGAAAACAGGTTCGGTATTTCCGTTTCTTTCGGTAGGGGAAGTATAATTTATAAAGAAACTATCTCAGCGCCTGTAGAGGGCGTCGGTCATTTTGAACCCCTGCGCCATTATGCCGAGGTGCACCTCCTTCTTAAACCGCTTGAAAGAAACAGCGGACTTGTCTTTAAAACCGCATGTAAGGAGGATATTCTCGATAAAAACTGGCAGAGGTTAATACTCACTCATTTATACGAAAAAACGCATATAGGCGTTCTCACAGGCTCTCCTATAACGGATATGGAAATAACTCTTATGTCAGGGCGCGCCCACGAAAAGCATACCGAGGGCGGCGACTTCCGTCAGGCGACCTACCGCGCCGTAAGGCAGGGTCTTATGAGCGCTGAGTCACTTCTTCTTGAGCCTGTTTATTCCTTTACGCTCGAGGTCCCGTCGGAAAACGTCGGCAGGGCGCTTTCCGATATTCAGCGAATGGCGGGTACGTTTGAACCTCCCGAAACAAGAGGGGAAAACACTGTTATTTCAGGTACGGCTCCCGTGTCGGAAATGAGCGAATATACCCGCGAGGTTATGCAGTATACCCACGGCCTCGGAAGGCTCAGCTGCGCCTTTAAGGGTTACGACGTATGCCATAACGCCGACGAGGTTATAAAAGAAATCGGCTATAACGCCGAGGGCGATACCTTTAACCCCTGCGATTCCGTTTTCTGCTCGCACGGTGCGGGCTATAACGTTAAGTGGGACGAGGTTAAATCTCATATGCACCTTCCGAGCGTGCTATCAAAACCGAAACCGGCGCAGGAAATTTCGCAGTCCGACAGGCTTAAAACCGTAAAAGACAGAAAAGATATTTTCGCCACCGACAAGGAGCTTATGAAAATATTTGAAAATACCTACGGCCCGATTAAGCAAAGGGATATTGCCTCTCAGCCGCAGACCGTATATTCCGAAAAAGTCAGAAACGAAAACTATAAAAGAAAAGATAAAACAAATTACGACGGTAAGGAATATCTTCTCGTCGACGGATACAACGTAATCTATTCGTGGGAGAGTCTTCGCGAGCTTGCAGACAGCAGTATTGAGGGCGCAAGAACTGCGCTTACGAATATTCTGTGCAACTATCAGGGCTATAAAAAATGCGAGGTTATTCTCGTGTTTGACGCGTACAAGGTCAAGGGCAATTACCGCGAGGTTGAAAAGGTTGATAATATAAATATCGTCTATACAAAAGAGGCGGAAACGGCGGATATGTATATTGAAAAAACCTCTCACAAACTCGCAAAGAACAATAAGGTACGCGTAGTAACCTCGGACGCCCTCGAACAGCTTATAATTCTCGGAAGCGGCGCGCTTCGTGTTTCGTCAAGGGAATTCCTTTATGAAATAGAGCAGGCGCAGGAGGAGATACGCCGTATAATCGACGAAGTTAATAAATAAAAGCGTGAGCAAGCTCTCACGCTTTTTTTATTTCATATTCTTTATTGTTCAAGTAATTCAGTATTCCCGCGTCCGACGTGAATTCAAATCTGATTTTATATGCGGTCAGTTCCTGCCTGAACCGTCCGTGGGAGCTGCCGTATTTTCCGTCTGATACTATCGGGTTGCCGATTGAGGCAAGGTGCGCTCTTATCTGGTGGGTTCTGCCCGTCAGCAGTTCAATTTCAAGAAGCGAGTTTTCGCCGTCATATTCAAGCACCCTGTATTTCGTAACGATTTTTTTTGCGCCGTCGGTTTCGCTGTCAAGAACCGTTACCATATTTTTCTTTTCGTCCTTGATAAGCCACGCGGTAAGAGTATCGCTTTCCTTCGGGAGCTTTCCCTCGACGAGAGTGAGATAATACTTTTTAACCTCGCGGCTCTTTATCTTTTCGTTAAGAATTTTGAGCGCCTGATAGTTTTTAACGCCTATTACAAGTCCGCGCGTATTGCGGTCAATTCTGTTTGCAAGGGAAGGGGTGAAGGAGTTTTCTTCTTCGGGATTCCATTCGCCCTTTTCATATAAATATCTCTTAAACGCCGAAACGAGCGTGTTGACGTATTCCTTGCCGTCGGGATGGCAAAGCATACCCTGAGGCTTGTTTAACAGCGCTATATTATCGTCCTCGTAAATTATATCAAGGTCTTTCGGCGCTTTTAAAAAGTCGTAATGCTTCTTCTTTTCTTCAAGCAAATCGTCGCTTAAATAAAGTTCAATAACGTCGCCCTCGTTAATAATTTGTTCGGGGGTGCAGCGCTTTTTATTGAGCTTAATGTTCTTTTTTCTTATCTGTTTATACATCATTGATTTCGGCAGGCTCTCATACGTTTTGAGCAGAAATTTATCAAGTCTCTGGCCGGAATCGTTAGTCCTGACAATAATCTGTTTCATAGGGATATTATAAATTATATACCGCCTCTTGTCAATTGAAGAAACAAATGTTCTAAGACTTGTTGACAAGGCTGTTTTATTATTGTATAATATACTGAATATACATTTTTAGTTAAAATATTTCAGGTGGCATATAATGGACAGGTTTCAGTTAGTAAGTAAATTTAAGCCCACGGGCGACCAGCCCGAGGCGTACGTTCCGACAACGGATACCTATATTGAAAAAGACAGCGCCGTAAATGACGAGATTGATAAGCTCCGCCACAGCGCCGCCTCAGCCCTTTCCGAAAGGCGCGACGTTATTATCGTAGCCTCGGTTTCGTGTATCTATTCAATCGGCGACCCCGTGGATTATCAGAATATGGTAATCTCTCTTCGCGAGGGTATGACCAAAGAGCGGGACGAGCTTATTTCAAAACTCGTAGAAATCCAGTACGAGCGCAACGACATAAATTTCATAAGAAACAAGTTCAGAGTAAGAGGCGATACGGTTGAAATTTTCCCCGCGGGAAGCAGCGGCAAGGCGATAAGAGTTGAATTTTTCGGCGACGAGATTGACCGTATAAGCGAGATTGACCCCCTGACCGGCAAGGTTGAGGGCATACTCAGCCACGCTGCAATTTATCCCGCTTCGCTCTACGTTGTCGGCCAGGATAAACTTAAAATCGCGATTCAGGAAATCTATGACGAGATGGTTGAGCGCGTTAAATACTTTGAAGAAAACGGAAAATTGCTTGAAGCCCAGCGTATCCGCGAAAGAACTATGAACGATATTGAAATGCTTGAAGAAACGGGCTTTTGCAAGGGCATTGAAAACTATTCAAGGATAATGAGCGGACGCGCCCCCGGTTCCGCTCCGTTTACTCTTCTTGATTATTTCCCAGACGATTTTCTTCTCTTCGTTGACGAGAGCCACGTTATGCTCCCTCAGGTTCACGGAATGTACGGCGGCGACCGTTCAAGAAAAAAGAGTCTTATTGACTTCGGCTTCCGTCTTCCCTCGGCGTACGATAACCGTCCGCTGACCTTTGACGAGTTCTACGGAAAAATAAATCAGGTCATATTTACCTCGGCAACGCCTGCCGAGTTTGAAAAGAGTAAATCTACTCAGGTAGTCGAGCAGGTTATAAGACCTACCGGACTTCTTGACCCGAACGTCACCGTTAAGCACACCGAGGACCAGATGGACGACCTTGTTAGCGAGATTAATATCAGGACCGAAAGGGGCGAAAGGGTCCTCGTAACAACGCTTACAAAGAAAATGGCGGAGGATTTGACCGCCTACCTTGAGGGCTTTGATATCAAGGTGCGCTATATGCACCACGATATAGATACTATTGAGCGTATGGAAATTATCCGCGATTTACGTCTCGGCAACTTCGACGTTCTCGTCGGAATCAACCTTCTGCGTGAGGGACTCGATATTCCCGAAGTATCCCTCGTCGCAATTCTTGACGCGGATAAGGAGGGCTTC
>CAJOER010000034.1 GCA_905233805.1 uncultured Eubacterium sp.
GGTTAAAGAGTTTGAAGACTGGGCTACGGATAAAAACAGAAAATACGGCGACTGTGAAATAGTTAAGACGAAATACGGCTATCATATTATGTACTTCGTTGACCTTCAGCCCGATTATATTATGGATTGTATCACCGCAGTAAGCGTTGATATGGAAGACGAGTTTATTAAGTCTTTCAAGTGCAAGACCAATAACAGAGTGGTTGAAAAAGTAAAGGAAGCCGATATTGCCAAGGTCAGAAAAGATATGAAGGCTAACGCCTCCGCTCAGTCCGCGGTCGACGGCGAAGCAGCTAATCTTGTAACTCCCGAAGAGGAAGAAGCGGAAAATGCTGCCGAGGCCGGAGGAGAGGCTGACGGCGAAGAACTTGACGGCGAGGACATCGTCATCGAAGACGGAGACGAAGAGTAAAACTTCGGGCTTTCCCGAACAGAATAAAAACCGTAAAAGGAATGATAGATATGGCTAAGGAAACAGAAAACAAAGTGAGCAGACTCGAAGCAAAGCGCGAGGCTGCCGAAAACACTAAAAACGAAATCAATGAGAAAATCGAAGAATTAAGAGTTCAGATTCTCGAGGAAAAAGACGAAAAGACCAAAAAGCAGCTCCGTAAGGAGAGGGAAGAACTTATCGAAAGAAGAAACGGTATTGTTATTACCGACGATAAGGTAAAAGTTCCCATGAAGAAGAGCAAAAAGAGAATAATTGAGGCGTGCGTTGCAATAGTAATCGTTGTTGCACTTTTATGCACATACTTTGCAACAGGCTTTGTAAAGAAGGGCTTTATCAGCACCCTCGGCTATCCTCAGAGAGCGTTTACAGGCCTTGTTCTTACCGATTCAAACGGTAAAAAGCACAATATCAAGGCTGTAACATATAACTATTACTATGCTACTGCATACAGCAATCTTGAACAGCAGCAGAGTTATCTCTCACAGCTTTCCGGACTTTCAGGAAGCAGCGCCTCTACCGATGAGGACAGCATCGATTTTGACAAGGCGCTTTCCGAGCAGGAAACCACCGATGACGACGGAAAGAAGACTACCTGGGACAAGAAGCTTGAAAAGCAGGTTCTTGACAGCATTAAAGAGCATTATGCGCTTTACTATGCCGCTGTTGAGGCAAACGACGGCAAAGAGCCCGAGATTACCGAAGAGCAGAAGAAAGAGATTGACGATACTCTGAAAGAAATCAAGGAAAACGCAAATAAGAACAGGTATTCTCTTGACGCATATCTTTCCCTTGCTGTTGCTTACGGCGTAAATTCCGAGGTGTTCAGACAGGAAGAAACCGTTAAGTATATTGCCGATAATTATCAGGAAAACTATAAGTTCACCGACGAAGAATACGACAAGTATCTCAAAGACCACAAGGAAGACCTTATGGGCGTTGATATCAAGTATTTTGAAGCTACATCCGAAGACGATGCAAAGGCATTTGTTGCTGAACTTAAAGACGACGGTTCAAACTTCACCGAACTCGCTGCAAAGTATGCCGAGGACGACTGGGACAAGAAGGAAAACCTCAACGAGGATGCCGTTACATATTATAACCTTACAAAATCCAACCTTATCAATATGGGCGGCGCAATCGGCGTTCCCGATGATAATGAGGAAGGCGAAGACGACAACGCAGAGAAGGCTTATAAAGGTCTTGAATGGCTTTACTCCGATAAGAGAAAAGCAGGCGACAAGAAGAACTATTCAACAACCGTTGTTTACGTAATCAAGCCCGCTTATCTCTATGAGGGTAACACCGTAAATGTACGCCACATTCTTATTCAGCCCGAAGAAAAGACCAAGAGCGACGAGGGAACCGAAACGACCGAAAATGTCGAGGCTTCCAAAGCGAGCGCAAAGCAGCTTAAAAAGGCTAAGGAAAAGGCTGACAAAGTTTACGAGGAATATAAGAAGGGCGCTAAGACAGCGGATTCCTTCGCAGAACTTGCCAAGAAATATTCCTCCGACGGAAACGCTACGTCGGGCGGACTTTACGAGGATATTCCGACTAACCAGATGGTACCCGTATTCAACAACTGGTGCTACGATAAAAACCGCAAAGAGGGAGATACGGCTATCGTTCTTTCCGAATTCGGTTATCACATTATGTACTTTGAAGGCAGAACCGATAACCCGGTATGGCATAAGCTTGCCGATTCCGTTCTCTCTGCCGACGAGTCCGACTCCTCGCTTAAAAGCATTACCGAAAAGGCTAAGCTTAAGACTTCATTCCTCGGTTCACGTTATTTTGTAAAGGACGTAGACCTTAACTGACATTTTTGACTATGAGTAAAGAAACTTTTAAAGACGAGCTTGAAAAACTGAAAAACGAAAACGCAAGACTCCTTGCGGCGCTTGAAGACGCTGAGTATGAATGTGAAAGACTTGAAATAATCAATTCAAATCTTGAGCGCCAGCTCGGTGAGGCGAACCGCGAGCTCGAAAAGAATATAGAGATTCTTCAGGGCTTTAAAAGCGATATAGAAGGTCTTGTAAGCTCGTTTGAAAAAGTTAAGGACAAATAGTTATTAACACCCCTGACTAAGCATAGTATTGTCAGGGGTGTTTTTTATGAACGAAGAATTTGACAGAGTAAAGCATACCTTAAAACTTGAAAACAGGGAAATACTGGAACTGAGCGGTATAAAGGACGTAGAGGCGTTTAACGAGGACGAAATAACGGCAACGAGTTCTATGGGGGATATAATTATCAAGGGCAGCTCTCTTCACGTTGACGAGCTGAACCTTGAAACGGGCAACCTCAGAGTAAGCGGAAAGATAGGCGCCTTTATGTACAGCGATAAACCTGCGGGCAAAGGCTTCTGGAACAAGGTGTTCTCATAGAGCAGGCAGCTTTTGCCTTTTCTTTCCTCGGACTTGCCTTCGGGATACTCTTCGACTTTTTCACCGCTGTTGAAAAAGCCGTGAATAATAAGCCCTTTACGTTCGTTCTCGATTTTATTATGACCGTGTCCGCCTGCGTAGTTTACGGGTGTACTGTGATTGCTTATTCAAACGGGAATTTCAGGGGGATTTTCTTCTTCCTCGGCGTAGCCGTTTTTGTAATATATTGCCTTACTCTGCACCGGATACTTTTCCCCATATTTTGTGGAATACTTTTTCCTTTGCGTAAGATATTGAAAATTTGCTCAAAAAAATTAAAAAATAGTAAAAAAAGTTTAAAAAAGGTATTGCATTTTGGTAAATAAATATATTATAATATAATGGTCCCGACAGCACATATAACAATTTAGGAGATAGAGTATTGAAAGCAAAGGTTAAACAACTTGACAGGAAAACAATTGCAAAGTATCTTTCGATTTCTTTGTTTATTTTGGTTGCACTTTATTGCTCCGTTGTTCTTGTCGGTAACTATTCGGACATAAGCAAACTTAAGGCACAGGCTGCCGACGCTAATGTCAGATATGAACAGCAGATTGACGAGAATGAAAAAATCAAAGCCGTTCTTAATTCAAAGAATAAAGACAGATATATTGAAAAGAAGGCGAGGGAAAAGGGCTACGCCAAAGACGGCGAGACTGTTTTCTACGACATTTCGTCAAGCAAGTAAATAAAAGATATATGGGCGAACACGGTTCGTCCGTTTTTTGTATGAGGATTATTTATGCATATTAATATGGTCGCGCCCTGCCTTATGGGCGTTGAGGGCTTGGTTTCCGACGAGCTGAAATTCATGGGTGCCGAAAATGTTGCGGCAGAGAATGCGAGGGTGTTTTTTGAAGGTGATGAAAACATACTTGCAAGAGCGAATATCTGCTCCCGCTTTTCCGAAAGAATACTTATTTCCCTCGGCAGGTTCAGCGCCCGTACCTTTGAGGAGCTTTTTCAGGGCGTCAAAGCTCTGCCGTGGAGCGATTATATAGGGGTAAGGGATACCTTTCCCGTTAAAGGTTTTTCGCTCGGCAGCGCTCTGCATTCCGTTCCCGACTGTCAGAAGATAGTTAAAAAGGCTGTTGTCGAAAGTCTTAAAGAAAGCTACGGCGTAACCTGGTTTGAAGAAACGGGACCCGTTCATCAGATTCAGTTTTCAATTATGAAAGACGAAGTTTGCATTATGCTTGACACCTCGGGCACGGGGCTTCATAAAAGAGGTTACCGCCCCGTCGGTAATGAAGCCCCGATACGCGAAACCCTTGCCGCGGCTATGTGCTGTCTTTCAAAACTGCGCCATTACCATACTATGTACGACCCCTTCTGCGGAAGCGGTACGGTTGCGATTGAGGGCGCGCTGCTTGCGAATAATATCGCCCCCTCTGTGAACAGAGGTTTTGAGGCTGAGCGCTGGGGACTCTTTGACGGTGCTGTATGGAAAAACGAAAGGGAAAGAGCGGGCGCTCTTGTTAAAACGGATACCGATTTTATTGCTTTTGCAAGCGATATTGACCCGCGGGCAGCCGAACTTACCGAGGCTAACGCAAAACGCGCGGGAGTCGGGAACTTTATAAAAACAAAGGTCGCCGATATTAAAGACTTTTCGCCGGTCACCGAAAGGGGAACGCTTATAACCAATCCCCCTTACGGCGAGCGAATGCTCGATATAAAAGAAGCTCAGAAAATCTATACTGTAATGGGCGAAAAGTTCACGGCGAAAAAAGGCTGGTCTTACGGGATTATTTCCCCCGACGAGCAGTTTGAAAAGTTTTTCAGCCGTAAGGCGGATAAACGCAGGAAACTCTATAACGGAATGATAAAATGCCAGTATTATATGTATTTCAGGTGATTGTATGAAAAAAACAGCATCTATTTTATTATCGATTATACTTATGCTGTCGCTTTTGGCGGGCAGCTCTGTTTGCGCGTATGCAGGCGAGCTTGCGCCCGTATATGTGGGAACATATGTTGACGGCAAAAACGAAAAGGTAACGAATAAAACGGTATATGTCAATAAGGCGCTTCTTGCCGAAGTTGATGATATGGCGGATTATATCTTCGTTAATAATTATAACGAGTTGCTGCTCTCTCTTCGCGACGAGTTTATAAACAGAAGCGAATCCGTTAAATACATAATGCCGTACGATAAAAAAGAGTGCGATAAAACCAAAGTTTCTTATGCGCTCAGAAAATGCCGTTCCGAGGCTCTTGCCGAGGATGCAAGGGCCGGGGATTACCTTTTCCTTGACGGTACTCATAAATCCGATTACGACTGGTATATAACAACAATAGGTAAAAAGGAATTTTCTGTAATTGAATATACAATGGAACACAGGTCAACCGTCGAAAAGGAAGAATATGTAGCGGAAAAAGTAAAAGAAATTCTTCCGACTGTTATCGGCGATACGGATTATGAAACCATTAAAAACATCCACGATTATATCTGTGAAAGCGTAACTTACGATTATATAAATAAGGGTAAGGATGTTCCTGAAAAACAGCTCGTTCATTCCGCTATGATGCTTCACCGAGTTGTGTGCGGCGGCTATGCAACTTTCTTTTACCGTCTTGCAAAAGAGGCGGGATTTAAAGTCAGAATCATAGTCTGCGAGGCGTTGAATCATGCGTGGAACCTCATTGAGCTTGACGGAAAATGGTATTATGTCGACTGTACTCGCGACGATGTTGACGACGCGGTTGATTCCGATAATTCAACCGTAACAAATCAGGATACCCAATATACGGATTTTCTTAAGGGTTCAGCCGATTTTGAAAATCATAACGATCCTGACGAATACTACGTAGGCAATACAAACGATAAAATGTCCTCGTTCACCGTGGACGAGAGCCGTTACGTATTCAATAACAGCTGTAAAGAAAACGGTCAGGAACATGAGTTTGAAGAAATAGGAACGGAGTATCCTTCCTGTGCTGATAATCACTGTACTGTTTACAGATGTAAAAACTGTAATGAAACCAAGCGTGAGCTGACTCAGCCGGGCGAGCACACTGAAACGGTTAACGACGTTTTCCCTGCGGGATGTGAATATAACGGAGCAACTCAGTTCACTTATTGCTCGGCGTGTAACAAAATACTTGAAAAAAGAACTCCCGTTCCGAAAACGGGACACAGTCCGGTTGACAAGTCGGTGAAAGCGGGCTTCGGAGCGACCGGTACGGTTTATGTCGAATGCGAAAACTGTCAGGAAGTGTTTGAAAACGAAACGGTGTGTGCCGTAAACGAAGCGGCGCTTTCAAAACTGACTTATTACTATAACGGCAAAAACAAAAAGCCCGCGGTAACAGTTACAACTTCCGACGGCAGCGTACTCGATAAATCAAGTTACACTGTCAAGTATCCGAAAGACCTTAAAAAGCCCGGAAAGCATAAGGTAAAAGTTGAACTTATCGGCAGATACACCGGCAGTACAACTTTAACTTACAGAATTAAACTAAGACCTTCTTACATTAAAAAATATAAGTTTACCAAGAATTCCGTAAAGCTTACTTATAAAAAAGCGAAGAGCGTAACGGGATATCAGATTCAGCGTGCCGACGATAAAAAGTTCAAAAAGCACTCTAAAAAAATTAAGGTAAAAGGCGCGCGCAAGACTTCTAAAACCATAACTAAACTTAAATCCAAGAAGAAATACTATTTCAGGGTAAGAACTTATAAAAAGATAGGGAAGAAGACTTACTACAGCGCGTGGAGCAGCAGAGTCTGCATAAAAACGTCATAAAATATGCGCTTAACAATGTATAATAATTATATATAATACTATATTTCAAAAAAGGGTATTGACAAATAGGAAAAAGTTGCTACAATAATAATTAGCACTTGAACATTGAGAGTGCTAATTGATGCAAAAAATCTTTATAAGAGGTGACATAAAATGACTATTAAACCGCTTGCAGACAGAGTATTACTTAAAAGCGTAGAGGCTGAAGAAACAACCGCTTCGGGTATTATTCTTGCGTCTTCGGCGCAGGAAAAGCCTGAAATGAGCGAGGTTGTTGCAGTCGGAACGGGTACTGACGAAAACCCGATGACCGTTTCGGTCGGCGATAAGGTAATAATCAGCAAGTATTCGGGCACGCAGGTAAAACTTGACGGCGTTGAATATACTATCGCCGAGATTAAAGACGTGCTTGCAGTAGTAGAATAAATTATTGTAGGGAGGCTTTTATAATGGCAAAAGATATTATTTACGGCGAAGATGCCAGAAAGGCTCTTCAATCAGGTATTGACAGACTTGCCGATACAGTTAAAATTACGCTCGGCCCCAAGGGCAGAAACGTGGTTCTTGATAAGAAATACGGCGCTCCGCTTATTACTAACGACGGCGTTACAATCGCCAAGGAAATAGAACTTGACGACTCGTTTGAAAATATGGGCGCTCAGCTTGTTAAAGAGGTTTCCTCAAAGACTAACGACGACGCAGGCGACGGAACGACTACCGCAACTCTTCTTGCTCAGGCGCTTGTAAGAGAGGGAATGAAAAACGTTGCTGCGGGCGCAAACCCGATGGCAGTTAAAAAGGGAATTGAGGCGGCTGTTAACGCGGCTGTTGAGGCTGTTAAGAAGAACAGCGTTGCAGTTAAGGATAACGCCGATATCGAAAGAGTTGCAACCGTTTCCGCAGGCGACGGATATATCGGTTCTCTTATTGCCGAGGCTATGGAAAAGGTTAGCGCCGACGGCGTAATTACAATTGAAGAAAGCAAAACTGCCGATACAACCTGCGAGGTTGTTGAAGGTATGCAGTTTGACAGGGGATATATTTCTCCCTATATGGTAACCGACGCGGATAAGATGGAAGCAGTTATCGACGATGCTATGCTTCTTATTACGGATAAGAAAATCAGCGTAATTCAGGATATTCTTCCTCTTCTCGAAACCGTGCTTAAATCGGGCAAAAAGCTCGTTATTATCGCTGAGGACGTTGAGGGCGAGGCGCTTCAAACTATTCTCCTCAACAAACTCAGAGGAACCTTTACCTGCGTATGCGTCAAGGCTCCCGGCTTCGGCGACAGAAGAAAGGATATGCTTCAGGATATCGCAATTCTTACCGGCGGTACGGTAGTTACCTCAGACCTCGGCTTAGAGCTTAAGGATACAACTATGGATATGCTCGGCTCAGCACGTCAGGTTAAGGTAACCAAGGAAAATACAATTATAGTTGACGGTGCCGGCAACGGCGACGACATTAAAGCAAGAGTTGCTCAGATAAGAACCGCTATTGAATCGTCAACTTCCGATTTTGACAGAGAAAAACTTCAGGAAAGACTTGCCAAGATGGCAGGCGGCGTTGCAGTAGTTAAGGTAGGCGCTGCAACCGAAACCGAAATGAAGGAAAAGAAGCTCCGTATCGAGGACGCTCTCGCCGGCGTTGCGCTTATTAATGCAGTTCCTGCCGTTGAGGCTCTTCTTGATACCGATAATGCCGACTTTAAGACCGGCGTTCAGATAGTTCTTAAATCTCTTGAAGAACCCGTAAGACAGATTGCTGCAAACGCAGGCCTTGAAGGCTCCGTAATCGTTGATAAGATTAAAAACAGCAGCGACGGTAACGGATACGATTTCGCGGCTAATGAGTATGTCAATATGTTCGACGCAGGTATTGTTGACCCTGCAAAGGTAACGCGTTCAGCGCTTCAGAATGCTGCTTCGGTTGCGGCTATGGTGCTCACTACCGAAAGCCTTGTTACCGAGATTAAAGACCCCGCTGCGGACGCGGCGCAGGCGGCAGCTATGGCGGCTGCACAGGGCGGCGGAATGTATTAATAAAACCGATTAAGAGCAGAGGATTTCCTCTGCTCTTTTTTTCAGAATATATTTGAAAGGGTGATTTTCTGGCTTTCGTAAAAAACGTTAAGCCACGCCTTTACGAGAATAAGGTCGTCCTCGGTATCGTGGGAATTAATTGAACGAACCGCGGAGGATAATTCGTTCAGCACGATATGATTTGTAAGAGTGAAAATGAGGTCGTTGTGCCTGTTCCAATAGGCCTTTATTTCGTCGGTTGCCGCGTTTTGTTCTTCCTTGTTTTCGCACTGTGCGGCAACTTCAATTCTCTCGCTCATACCCTTATAAAAATCGTTTATATAATACTGTTCCGCAAAGCATATACCTGCGCAAATCAGTAAGAATAATACCGCAAACCAGATTCTTTTCATTTACTTTCATCCTTTTTTATAACAAATATTTTTCCGTTTTCGTCAATTGTAAGGAGCATAAGCTCCTCTTTTTTATATCCGTAGTTATTAAGTATTCTCTCAATTTCGCTGCTGCTAAACGCCTCGCGTTTAAAGTATTCCTTTACTTCCTTGCCGTCGGCGATTACAGGGTAGGTGAAGGCTGTGCCGTCATCCTTTTTTTGAACGGAGATTTTTCCGTTTGCCTCAACAACCGCGTGTTTAACCTGAGATATATCAAAGATTTTCTGCTGCCTTAATGAGTCGATTATATCGTCAAGCGTTAGCCTGAGTCGCCTCATTTCACTTTGTTTGAGTTTACCGTCTTTTATTACAAAGATGGGATTTCCTTCAAAAATACTCCTGAATTTACGCGATTTCATTGAAAGGGTAGACTGAATAATTTCAAGGCTAATCAGAATAAGAATAGGCAGAAGGGAATTGCCAAGCGGTATTTCGTTATCCTCAAGCGGAACCGTTGCAACCGCGCTGATAAGAATTGTAATTACAAATTCGTGGGTTGAAAGTTCGCCTATCTGCCGTCTGCCCATTACCCTTATTGCAAGCACTACGGTAAAGTAAATAATAATTGAACGTATTATAGTAATCGTCATAAATCTCACCGTGAATATTATTAGCAATATTTTCAATAATAATACAGGTGATAAAGTGAATTTATATAAAGATTATCTTCTTAATCTTGAAGAGTTCAAAACGGAATTTACCGACTGTTCCGACTTCCTGATTAAAGAGGTTGAAGTTAACGGCAAAAACGCTTTTTTCTGCGCTATGGACGGGCTTGTAGACTCTCTTCAGCTTAACGAAAGCGTGATTGAACCGATACTTAAATGCCAGCTATCTTTAAGCGGCGGCGAATATCCTGAGCGGATAAATAAATGCGTTGCCGGCGCCATAGAAACAGGCGAAGCGAAAACCTTTGAGGACTTTGCGTGTTTTATATTGAGGGCGCGGATAAGGCGCTCGTTTTCGGCGTTCAGGGCTGGAACAGAAGAAATACGGACGAGCCTACTAACGAGGCTATGGTAAGGGGCGCAAAGGAGTGCTTTGTCGAAACGCTTAACGATAATAAGGCGCTTATCAGGAAAAGGCTGAAAACGCCCGACCTTAAACTGAAACAGATTAAAATCGGAAAAACCGCCCCTTCTCCCGTGGTTATCGCTTATGTAAAAGGACGTGCAAAGAGCGAAACCGTCAGCGAAATTGAAAAACGCCTCCTTGAAGCGCCGCTTGAAACCGTAATGGATATCGGCAGCGTTGAGGCGTTTATTCAGGGCGAGCCTGCCTCGATTTTTTCAAGCGTCGGTAATACCGAGCGCCCCGACGTTTTCGTTTCAAAACTGCTCGAGGGCAGGGTGGGGATAATGCTTGAAGGAACGCCCTTCGTCCTTTTTACGCCCTGCCTTTTTTCGGACAGTTTTTCCTCCCTTGACGACTATAACAACCCTTCGTTTTACGCCTCTTTTGTCAGGCTCTTAAAATATTTCAGTTTTTTCATATCGCTCTTTCTCCCCGCGCTTTACGTCGCGATAGGCTCTTTTCATCAGGAAATGATACCGACGACGCTTTTATATATCATCGCCTCAAGCGAGGATACAACGCCGTTTCCTCTTGCACTTGAAGCGGTGCTTATTCATATTCTTTACGAGATAATGCGCGAAGCGGGACTGAGGCTCCCGAAAACAGTCGGCCACGCAGTGTCGATTATCGGCGCGATTGTAATAGGCG
>CAJOER010000035.1 GCA_905233805.1 uncultured Eubacterium sp.
TGAATGTCTTAACAGCGGCGGCAGGCTTTCAATAATAACGTTCCACTCCCTTGAGGACAGAGCGGTTAAAGAGAAGTTTGCAAAGTGGGAAAACCCGTGCACCTGCCCGAAGGAATTTCCGGTATGTATATGCGGAAAGAAGCCCGAGGGTAAAATGCCGTTCAAGTCAAAAGCGCCTACGAAAGCGGAGCTTGAAGAAAACCCGAGAGCGCGTTCCGCAAGGCTCAGGTGTTTTGAAAAGTTTTAGATAATTAAAGAAAATTAAGAAAAGAGGAGGTGAATACAGTGACAAATACTAACGATTTCAGACAGTATTCTTATCAGAGCGATACTGCCCGTCTTATTAGCTCGTTCAACTACACAAGGGGCTCACAGGCTCCCAAGGTAAAACCCGAATACGAGCCTGAGAGAAAACTCAGAGCTACCGAAGCTAAAGGTATCAAGAGCAAGGCTCAGCTTGTCCACGAGCAGAGAGTTTCAAGAAAAAAAGCTATCCGCGTTACCGTTGCCGCTGTAATCTTCCTCGCAATGATTGGCGTTGTTCTTAATTCATTTGTAATAAAAAACCAGCTTACCCGTGAAATCTCAAAGCAGGAAACTGCTATCGCGAACGCTCAGAGCGAACACATCAGCCTCCAGAGCCAGCTTAACATTATGTATTCGGTAAGCATGGTTGACAAATATGCAGTCGATAAACTTAAAATGGCAAAGGTAAGACAGGGTCAGATTCAGTATATGGATGTTGATTCTTTCAAGGCTGACCGCCTCAAGAAGAAAAAAGCGGCTGATAAAAACAAGAAAAAACTTACTCCCGCCCAGGCAGCGGTCGCCGCTGCTATAAAGAACAGCAAAAAAGCCTCCGACGAAAAAACAGCGAATAGCGAGGGGGCACAGTACAGCGATGACGCAGGAGCTGACGGCGAAGTAATAAACGAGTAAAATATGCGTATTTATATTATGAGAGTTTGGCGTACCCGAGGGTACCGGCGAACTCTCTAATGTGCTTTATATAGGCGTGCTTTATACGGCAAAAAAACGGCAGAAAGAGGTGAGAATATGAAAACAAATTTTAAACAGGATATGAAAAAAAGAATCCTGATTCTTTTTGCAGTTGTTATATTTTTGTTCGGAATTGACGCTTTTCGTATTCTTTATCTTCAGGTCGTAAGAGGCGACGAACTTTCCGCCAAAGCCGAGTCTCAGCAGCTACTTGATACCGAGGTTTCCGCTATGCGCGGAACGATTTATGACGACAGCGGAAATATCCTCGCTCAGTCTGCCACTGTATGGAACATTTTTATTGACCCGCTTAACATTAAAAACGAAAAGGACCGTACGCTTATAGTTGATACTCTTTCAAAATATCTCGGATTTAATGCCGAAGAGAAGAAGGAACTTCTTGAAAAATCGAAAAAAGAGAATCACTATTCCGTTGTGGGCGAAAAAATTGAAAACTCTGTTAAGGAAAAAATTGCAAAGTTTTCCGCTGATAACAAGTTTTCAAACGTAATAGGTATGGAACAGACGACGAGGCGTTATTATCCTTACGGCGATTTTGCCTCCTCGGTTCTCGGATTTGTCGGCGACGATAATCAGGGACTTAGCGGAATTGAATCATACTACGACGAGGAACTCAAAGGTACAAACGGCAGAATAATTACGGTTAAGGATTCAAAGGGAAACAAACTTCCCACCGATTACGAAACCTCTTTAACCAGACCGTTCAGTATTACCTTGAAAAGGATTTGAGGGAAACGCTTGAACAGTATCAGGCAAAGGGCGCATACGGCGTTGTTATGGATTGCAACACGGGTGCTATTCTTGCAATGAGTTCACTTCCCGATTTTGACTGTAACGAACCCTATAAACTCACAAATAAAAAGCCTCTCGCTTATTTTGAAGAAAAGGTCAGAGAAGAAAAGGAGAGGGAAAAGAATAAGAAAAAAGAAGAAACTACCGCTGTTCAGGTAAACGGCGCGGAAACCACGGCGCCGACAACCGAAAAGCCAAAGACGGCGGAAGAGGAAGAAAAGGAAATAAAAACAACCGCGCAGAGCCTTGCTATTCAGAACCAGTGGAGAAACTTTACTGTTTCGGATACCTACGTTCCCGGTTCCGTATTCAAGACCTTTATGACTTCCGCTGCGCTTGAAGAAAACGTAGTAGACCTTGATTTCACATATACCTGCACGGGTTCGATTCAGGTTGCCGACCACACGATGAAATGCCATTATCATCCCGGCCACGGAACCGAAAACTTTACTCAGGGACTTGAAAATTCCTGTAACCCCTACTTTATCACGGTAGGCCAGAAACTCGGAGTACATAATTATTTTAAATATTTTGACGCATTCGGTTTCACGAAGAAAACCGATATAGACCTTCCCGGTGAGGCGATGTCGCAGTTCATTACCGAAGAGCATTACGGAATTGTAGAGCTTGCCTCCGCTTCCTTCGGACAGACAAACTCCCTTACGCCTATTCAGGTTTGCACGGGACTCTGTGCCATAGCAAACGGCGGAACGCTCCTTAAACCCTACGTTGTAGCCGAAGTAAAGGACGCAAACGGCAACACGGTAAAGAAAACCGAAAAAACCGAGGTAAGACGCGTTATCAGCGAGGAAACCTCAAAGACCGTAAGAACTATGATGAAAGCGGTTGTTGACGAGGGTACGGGTAAAAACGGTTACGTAGCCGGATACAGAGTCGGCGGTAAAACCGGTACTTCAACAAAACTCGGTGAATCAAAAGCAGGCGAAAAGGATAAGTATATCGTATCCTTTGCCGCTATCGCTCCCTCGGACGAACCCGAGGTTGCCATGCTTATCCTTGTTGACGAGCCTAACGTGGACCTCGGCGGCGGCGCGCTTTGCGCACCTATTGCAGCTCAGGTAATAGAACAGGCGATGCAGGTCAGAAATATTGAGCCGAGATACGACGATAAAGAGGCGAAAAACAGGTCAATCTCAACTCCTAACGTGATAGGCGAGGACGTTGATAAAGCTAAAAACGAGCTTGAAAACAGCAAGCTTAAATACAGAGTAATCGGAAACGGTAAGAAGGTACTCAGCCAGTCGCCCGGCGCAAACTCAACTATTCCCTCGGGCGGTAGAGTAATTCTTTATACCGAAAACACCGAAAAGAAAAAGGTTAAGGTTCCGAACTTCAGCGGAATGACCGTAGGCCAGGCCAACGAGGCAGCCGCCGAGGCGGGACTTAACATAGAAATCAACGGTAACAGTCTGAGCGCGCCTAACGTAGTCGCTTACAGACAGTCCGTAGTAAAGAACAGCGAAATAGAGCTTGGCTCTGTTGTAATAGTAACATTTAAGAGTAACCAGTCAGTACTGGACTAAGGAAATTAATTATGAAGCTCTCCGAGATTTTAAAAGGAATTGAAGTTAAAAATGAATATACCGACGTCGAGGTATGCGAGGTTACTCAGGATTCGCGTCAGGTTGAAAAGGGCTGGCTCTTTATATGTATAAAGGGCGCGAGTTTTGACGGCCATTCGGTAGCACAGGAAATGCTTGAAAAGGGCGCGGCAGCAGTAGTCGTTGAGCGCGACTTAGGGCTTGACTCTCAGATTATCGTTGAGGATACAAGAGCGGCGCTATCTCCGATTTGCGCAAACTTCTTCGGTAATCCCGCAAAAAAGCTTAAACTTATCGGACTTACCGGAACTAACGGAAAGACGACTACAACTTTCCTCATTAAGCAGATTCTTGAAAACTGCGGCAAAAAGGTAGGCCTTATCGGTACTGTTCAGAATATGGTAGGAAGCGAGATGTATCCCGCCCACTATACGACCCCCGACCCTCACGAGCTTCAGTTGCTTTTCAGAAAAATGGTTGACGCTCAGTGCGAATACTGCGTAATGGAGGTTTCCTCCCAGGCGCTTGCACAGGGCAGGGTAAACGGAGTTCATTTCCTCGTTGGCGCGTTTACAAATCTTACCCAGGACCATCTTGATTACCATAAAACCTGGGAAAACTACTTCGATTCAAAGCGTATGCTTTTTGAAAACTGCGATACCGCGGTTACAAATATCGACGACGAATACGGACTTAAAATAGTAGAGGGACTGTCCTGCAAGGTGGTAACCTACTCGGTTGATAACAACCATTCCGATTATACGGCTAAGAACGTGGCATTCTCACCCGAAGGTGTAAAATACGAACTCGTATCCGATACAATCGGAAGAGTAGAATGTCCTATCCCCGGACGTTTCAGCGTTTACAACTCGCTTTGCGCGGCTGCGGTTGCGCTTGTTCTCGGCTTTGATTTCCGCGACGTAGTTATCGCAATTTCAAAGTCGAAGGGCGTTAAGGGCAGAATTGAGGTCGTTCCGACAGATACGGATTACACGGTTATTATCGACTACGCTCACTCTCCCGACGGACTTGAAAATATTATCTCTTCATTAAAAGAGATTTCCGCAGGAAGAGTGGTTACGGTATTCGGCTGCGGCGGCGACAGAGATAAAACAAAGCGCCCGAAGATGGGCAGGGTTGCCGCGGAACTTTCGGATTTCTGCGTGGTTACGAGCGATAATCCGAGAAGCGAAGAACCTATTAAAATAATTGACGACATTCTTGAGGGAATGAAAGATATTAAAACGCCTTACAAGGTTGTTGAAAACCGGAAAGAGGCAATCCGCTGGGCTATGGAAAACGCACAGAGCGGCGACATTATCCTCCTTGCGGGTAAGGGACACGAAACATACCAGATTTTACCTACGGGTACAATCCACTTCGACGAACGCGAAGCGGTAAGAGAAATACTCAGTGAAAAATAAGTAAAACACAGGAGAATAAAATGAGCAGTACAGTAGCAATTATCATATCGGCAGTAATCGCCTTCGGCGTTACGGCAGGCCTCGGCTTCGTAATTATCCCGTGGCTTAGAAAACTGAAATTCGGCCAGACTATTCTTGACATAGGTCCCTCGTGGCACAAGTCAAAGCAGGGAACTCCCAATATGGGCGGAATTATGTTCGCTATCGGTATTATCGTTGCGGTAATTATCGCGGTGCTTACCTTCTCGCTTTCAGGCGGAAACCTTGAAAGCAGTTATTCCGAAGTCTTGAAAGGCCGTGACCTGGTTCTCGTAATTGCCAGCCTCTGCCTCGCGCTGGGCTGCGGTATAGTCGGCTTTATGGACGACTATATTAAAATAAAAATGAAGAGGAACGAGGGACTTTCCGCAAAACAGAAAACCGCAGGTCAGCTTCTTGTTACTCTCGGATATGTGCTGACTCTCTGGCTCTCACACAACACCGTGTGGAAAATCCCGTTTATAGGTACGGTCAATTTTGAAAAGAATATCCTTACCGCCGTTATTTTCTGGGCGATTTCGGTATTCATTATCTACGGCACGGTGAACTCCGTAAACCTTACCGACGGTATCGACGGACTCTGCTCCTCAGTTACCGCAACGGTTGCAATTACGTTTATTATTCTTTCATATATGTACGGCTTTGCAGGGCTCGGCATTGTTGCGGCGGCGCTGCTCGGCGGCGTGTGCGGCTTCCTTTGCTGGAACTGGAATCCCGCTAAAACATTTATGGGTGATACCGGCTCGCTTTTCCTCGGCGGTATGGTAGCCGCGCTCGGATTTGCAATTAAATGCCCGTTACTGCTTTTACCTATCGGTATCGTTTACGTATGCGAAACCATGAGCGATATTATCCAGATAGGCTACTTCAAATTAACCCACGGCAAGCGTATTTTCAAAATGGCTCCCATTCATCATCATTTTGAAATGTGCGGCTGGAAGGAAAAGAAAATCTGTGTTGTATTTTCATTTGTCAATCTTATAGGCTGCGCTTTGGCGGTAATACTTGTTTATTTCGGAAACGTACTTGAATAAGAGATTTTTATCTTAATATAATATAAAAGAAAAGAGGTGTGAATATGTCTGATAAACTTGAGCCCCCTAAGAGATATAACAGGGAAAGACAAGTAATTGAAGAACCTGAAAAGAAAAGCAAAAACTACGTAAAAACAAGAAATATTACAAAATACCGTTTTTTGCGCTTGTAATAGCGCTTGTAACTATCGGACTTGTAATGCTCTTTTCCGCAACATATCCCTACGCGCTTCAGAATTACGGCGATTCGTACCACTTTTTTAAGCAGCAGTTCTTCTTCGTCTTTGCGGGCGTAATAGTTATGCTTATTGTATCAAAATTCGATTACCGTCTGCTGAGAAGATTTATGCTGCCGCTGCTTGCCGTAACTCTCATTTTGCTTGTAGTAGTTCTGTTCTACCACGCGGAAGTAAAAGACTTTAAGCGCTGGATTAAAATTCCTATACTTCATATAACCATGCAGCCTTCCGATATTGCAAAATTTACGATAGTTGTTGTGCTTGCGGATTATATATCCAAAAACTATAAACGAATGAATAAAATGTACGACGGTTTTGCAAAGCCGCTCGGAATAATCGCAGTATTCTGCGGACTTATATATCTTGAACGCCATAATTCGGGCGTAATTCTTGTATTTTGTATCGGTGCAGTGCTTATGTTCTGCGGCGGTTCAAACTGGAAACTGTTTGCCCTCGGCGCCGGACTTCTTGCTGCGGTTGTCATATTTGTAATTATGAACCCCGACGTTATGATGCAGTATGCGGGCAAGCGAATTGTTGCCTGGCTTGATAAGGACTACGAACCCCTCGGCGCAAGATGGCAGACCAATAACTCGCTTTACGCAATCGGTTCGGGCAATTTCTTCGGCGTAGGCCTCGGAAATTCAAAACAGAAATTCCTCTATGTTTCCGAACCGCAAAACGACTTCATTTTCTCTATTGTGTGCGAGGAACTCGGTTTTGTAGGCGCGGCGGTAATAATTCTTCTTTACGCGCTGCTCTTCGGCAGGGGACTCTATATTGCCATGCAGTCAAAAGACCGCTTTGCCTCTCTCGTAGTAATCGGCATAGTATCTCAGGTTGCAATCCAGACGATATTCAATATCCTTGTTGTTACCGATACTATTCCGAATACGGGAATAGCGCTGCCGTTCTTCTCCGCCGGCGGAACGTCAATGCTTATGCTGCTGTTTGAGATGGGCGTAGTACTTTCAATTTCACGAACAACAAACCAAAGGAAGGTATAAAAATGAAATTCTTATTTGCAACGGGCGGAACGGCAGGACATATTAACCCTGCGCTTGCAGTCGCCTCATACCTCAGAGAAACTAATCCCGACTCTGAAATCCTGTTTATCGGTACGCCCGACCATATGGAGGCGCGCCTTGTACCCAACGCAGGCTTTTCCTTTAAAACTATAGAGATTAACGGCTTTAAGCGTTCTTTTTCGCCTAAAGCTGTTCTTGATAATGTAAAGACTGTCGGAAAACTTCTCAAATCCGAGCAGGAAAGTAAAAAGATAATTAACGAGTTTAGCCCCGACGTCGTAATAGGTTTCGGCGGCTACGTTTCAGGCCCCGTTCTTCAAAGCGCGGTCAAACTCGGAATACCGAGCTGTATTCACGAGCAAAACGCATACCCCGGAATAACAAATAAACAGCTTGCAAAAAGCGAAAACGAGCCGATTGTTACGGGACTTCCCGTAAGGGGCGAGCTTCTCAGAAAAACAAAATCCGAGGCGAGAAAAGAGCTGAATATCCCTGAGGACAGAAAGCTTGTCCTTTCCTTCGGCGGCTCGCTCGGCGCAGCGCCTCTTAACGACGCTATGCGCGACATATTGATTGAAAACAGCAAAACCGATTCGGTTTATCATATCCACTCAGCGGGAACCAACGGCGCGCAGTATCTTAAAGAACTCGAAGACGAAGGCTTTGAAAAGATAAGCGATACCGTTCTCAGAAAGGGTAACGTCGAAGTAAGACAGTACATAGACAATATGGA
Organism: uncultured Eubacterium sp.; assembly: GCA_905233805.1. Lineage (GTDB taxonomy): Bacteria > Bacillota > Clostridia > Oscillospirales > Acutalibacteraceae > Eubacterium_R. The sequence goes on from CAJOER010000035.1 coordinate 7,872, forward strand.
CGTCTGTATGGCGGCGGCCGACCTCGTAATAGGCCGTGCGGGCGCGTCCTCGCTTTCTGAAATTGAGGCTATGGGTAAGGCGTCGATTCTTATCCCGTCACCCTACGTAGCCGAAAATCACCAGTACCATAACGCTATGGCGCTCGTAAACCGTAACGCCGCAAGAATAATTGAAGAAAAAGATTTAAGCGGCGAGGTTCTTAAAAATATGATTAATGAGCTTCTTTCTTCGGATGAGCTTATTTCTGAAATAGAGAAAAACGCTAAGGCAATGGCAGTGCTTGATTCACGCGAAAGAATTGCCGAAGTTATAATGTATCTCGCAAAGTAACAAAACACCACCTTCTTCATAATATGGCGTAGAAGGTGGTTTAATGGAATATTTTAAGATTACAGGCGGTAACAGGCTCGAAGGAAAAATAAAACTTCACGGCGCAAAAAACAGTATACTCCCGATACTTGCGGCAACTCTGCTTATTAAAGGGGAAAGCGTAATACATAACTGCCCCGAACTGTCAGACGTTGAAAATACCGTGAAAATACTTAATTATCTCGGTGCCGAAGTACGGCGCGAGGGCAGTACGCTTACTGTAAATACAGACCCCGTTAATAAATATGATATTCCCGAAAAGCTTATGCGGGAAATGCGCTCGTCAATTATATTTTTAGGCGCACTGCTTTCGGTAATGAAAAAAGCAAGGTTATTCCTCCCCGGCGGATGCGAAATAGGACTGCGCCCGATTGACCTCCATTTAAAAGGACTAAGGGAACTCGGATATAAAACGGAATTCATTAACGGCAATATTTCCTCCTCGTGCGACGCGGTAAAAAGCAGCAGTATTTATCTTTCCTTTCCGAGCGTCGGCGCAACCGAAAATATAATTCTCGCGTCGGTTTTCATTAAGGGTAAAACCAAAATTATCAACGCCGCGCGCGAGCCTGAAATCCGTGATTTATGTAATTATCTTACGGATTGAAATTGAAGGCGTTAAAGCTCTTCACGAAACCGAACATACGGTAATTCCCGACAGAATACTCGCGTCTTCCCTTATGTGCGCTGTCGCAGCCACCGGCGGAAACGTTAAACTTGAAAACGTAAAACCCGGCGACCTCTCGCCGATTCTTACTCCGTTTTGCGAAACCGGATGCAAACTTTTTACAACGGACAGAAGCCTTACAATCAAAGCTCCCAAACGAATTAAAAGCATAAACAGTATTAAAACGGGGCCTTACCCGGGATTCCCGACTGACTCTCAGGCAGTGTTTTCCTCTATGCTTTCGAAGGCTCACGGAGTCAGCGTTATACAGGAAACGGTATTTGAAAACCGCTTTAAGCACATTTACGAGCTTAACCGTTTTGGCGCGGATATCCTGGTTCATGACAGGACCGCGATAATAAGAGGGGTAAAAAAACTGCACTGCGCCAAGGCGTCGTGTACTGATTTAAGAGGCGGCGCGGCGGTCGTAATTGCGGCTCTTGCCGCAGAGGGAACATCGCTCATAAATAATATTTATCATATAGACAGAGGATACGAAAACTTTGAAAAACAGCTCAGCCAGCTCGGCGCGGCTGTAACGAGGATAAATGATGAAAAAGAAAAGCAAGGAAACTAAAAAGCGTACACCGAGAGTGAGCGACGAGGACAGAGCGCTTAACCGCGAGCTGGGTAATTTCGGCCTTGAACCGCCGAAGATTTACAAAAGCGGCTCTAACAGTTTTACGTCGGGAAGCTCTGAATTTGACGACTTACCCTCCTTTTCAAGAAGAAGAGAAGGGGAAGGGGAAAGACCAAGGAGTTCCTCTTCACGTAATCAGAGCACTCAGCGCAGAAGACCGTCTGCTCCGAAAAAGAAAAAAGATAAGAGAAAGATAAGCAAACTCAGACGTAACATTATCTTTTACTCCGCGCTTTCAGTCGCAATTGCGGCTATCGTTATTGTGCTGAGCCTTACCGTCTTATTTAAGATTCATAATATAGACGTAAAGGGCAACGTGGTTTATTCTTCAAAAGAAGTGCTTGCGGTTCTTCCGATTCAGGAAGAGGATAATCTCTTTTTGATTGATAAGGATAAGTCGGCGGAAAAGCTTGAAGAAAACCTTCCTTATATATACAGCGTTGAATTCAAAAGAAAACTTCCGTCAACCGTTGTGGTTAAGATTACGGAAACGCCGCAGGTATACTATATTGAAAATGCCGATAAGAGCTATTCTTATCTTGACGATACCTTCAAGGTGCTAGAACCTCACGGCTCCGCCATTCCTGAGGGCGCTATTGAAATAAAGAAAGCGAAACTTAAGGTTTCGGTATCGGGAAAACCTGCTGAATTTGAAAAAGAAAAGATATACGATAATCTTATGACTCTTGCTAAAACGGTAAAAGAGCTTGAACTCGATAAGATTACAGCAATCTATTCCGACGACATCAATAATAACTATATGGTTTATGACAACAGGATTACATATAAACTCGGAACTCTTGACAATCTTGAAAGAAAGGTTTACGCTGCGCTGACGGCGACTCAGAAGCTTGATGAAACCAATCCTAACGCAAAAGGCGAGATGACGGCTTCAAATGACAAGCAAGTTTACTTTACAGAAAAATAAGGTTACAAATGCGTAAAGTAAAAATGCTTTACAAATATTACAAATCTGAAACGAATTTGTATAATATGCACAAAGAAATGTAAAATCATTTGTTAAAGATTGTAAAAACTATGCAGAATATTTTTTAAAAAGTATTGCATTTTGGTTACAAAACTGTTACAATGTCATTTGTAGAGGTGACAAACCCGAACGAAATATTTGTAAGGAGAATTAAAATATGGGCAAATACGAAATTGCAGACGACAATAAAGTTGTTCAGATTAAAGTAGTAGGCGTAGGCGGAGGCGGCGGAAATGCCGTTAACCGCATGGTTAGAGCTAATATTAAAGACGTAGAGTTCGTAGCTATCAACTCTGATAAGCCGGCACTCAGCAAATCATCCGCAACTCAGAAAATCCTTATCGGCGAAAAAGCCACTAAGGGCAGAGGCGCAGGCGCAAGACCTGAGGTTGGTATGAAGGCTGCCGAAGAATCAAGAGAGGCTATTACCGATATTCTTCAGGGCGCTGAAATGGTATTCATTACCGCTGGTATGGGCGGCGGAACAGGAACAGGTGCTGCTCCTATCGTTGCAAAGATTGCCAAGGACATGGGTATCCTTACCGTAGGCGTTGTAACTACTCCGTTTAAATTCGAGGGTAACCGCCGTATGTCTCAGGCTCAGGAAGGTATTAACGAGCTTGCTCAGTACGTTGATTCTATTATGGTTATTCCTAACGAAAACCTTAAACTTATATCTAAGGAAAAGATTACATTCCTTAATGCTTTTGAAATTGCCAACGATGTACTTCGTCAGGGCGTACAGTCAATATCCGACCTCGTAAACGCAACAGGTCTTGTAAACTCAGACTTTGCTGACGTTACCGAGATTATGAAGGATGCCGGCTATGCTCATATGGGCGTTGGCCGTGCAAAGGGTAAGGACAAGGCTGAAGTTGCAGCAGCTCAGGCTATTACTTCACCCCTTCTTCAGACATCTATCGACGGCGCTCGCGGCGTACTTCTTAACATTACCGCTTCAACAGATATCGGTCTTGAAGAGATTGATGCTGCATCAAGCGTAGTAATGGAAGCAGTTCATCCTGACTGCGAAATCATCTGGGGTGCTAACTTCGATGAGGACCTTGAGGATGAAATGATTATTACGGTAATCGCAACACGTTTCGGCGAAGACGGACCTAAGGAACTTAAGTCAACTACGGCAAATAAGCCGATTACAGCTCCTACACCCGTAGAGCCTGCACAGACGGACTTTACACCGAATGACGATTCTGCATTCGATGATATAGTTAATTTCTTCAAAAAATAATATGTGAAACCGGGAGGGCGTATGCTCTCCCGGTTTTACGTATATTACTGTCAGTAAAGCTTATGCGTATTGTTAAAAACTTTAATAATTGTATAAAAAAATGGCGCTGTAAAGTCTAATTTTTCGGACATAAAGCAATTTACTTTACATTTTTAACAAATTCCACGGAGTTTTCCACATAGAAGAGCTATGTTTTTCCACTTTTTCCACTTTATTTTCCACGGGCAGTTTTTGCAGAAAATGGTGTAAAGCATAACTGCTTAACAGTCAAACAAAGGCCCCTATACATTATTTGTATAGGGGCTTTTGTATTATTATTCAGTTCGTTAAGTTTTTACCATTCACTCTTTGTATAACTTCTTATGATATTTGTTATAACGTTATCGCGTTTGAATCCCTTTCCTTTACCGCCTTTTATCTGGTCCTGAATTTTTCCCGCACGGATTGTAACAAAATCCGCCTTGTCAAGAAGCTTGTCAATCGGGGGAATTTCGCCGAATTTATAATCTTCTTCGGGCATATCGATAAAGTCGGTAATAAGATAAGTATTTGAAAAACGTTTAACCGCCGTCATAGCGAGAATTGCAATCTTGCTGTTTTCCGGAAGAGTAAGAGTATTGCAGCCTCTTATATCAATTTCATAAATAAAGAAGTTTGCCTTCTGCGCTGCCAAATTGCCTTCGGGATGATGCAGGTGGGTGAGTTCAAGCCCGATATTGACGTCCTTGACTTTTGCACTCTGAGATAGGCCCGCCATATCCCACTGACCGATGCTTTCACGCATCGAGTGAATTTTGATTTTCCTTATTTTGCTGTCGGTCAAAAGTTTAATTTCCTCGTCGCCCTGAACCGACGCAGCGAGAATATAGAGTTTTGTCATACCCTTGGGCAGGTCAATTACCTGTCCGCGCGTGATAAGGACGTTTTTATCAAGTTCTGCCGAGGGCATTCTGAATGTAATCCCCTTAGAAGTAAGGCTTTCGGGGATTAATTCGTCGGGGAGTGAGCAGCCGCTGCCCTGAAGAATACAGTTGAGCTTGTAGCTGTCTGCCGTAATTCCCGATGCGTTATATTCAATATTAAGCTTTTTATAACTTTCTTTTCCCTTATTCCTTTCGGAGTTGAGCTTAACTTTAAAACTCTTTATTTCAAAGGGCTTCAGGTCAAAGACAAGACTTCCGTTTTTAACTGCCGCGTCTTTTCTGTGGCTTTCGGAAGAGTAAACCTCCTCTGCTGAAACAATATCCGCAAAGAAAGTCAGCTTAACGTCTTTGATTTCCTTTCCCGTGCCCTCGTTAATTCTGATTACAATGCCGTCGGAGTCCTCAGCTTTTTTGACTGCGCGAACAAGCGCGCCTCGGTTGCTGATACTGAGCAGCGAGAAGGAGTCGCAAAGCATACCCTTACGTCTTGACGTCGTCTGAAAAGCCGTAAGCTTTTTGTTGAACGCCTCTGCTTCAATCTGGGTAGCCGAGCCGGCCTTGCCTTTATGGGAGAATATTCCGAAAGAAAAGATATTTCTTCCTATATCCTGTAAATCCTGCCTTGCGTCCTTTGTAAACGCGCCCGCGGGAGTATGGATACAGGTCATGCGGAGCATATTGTCGGCAGGCTTGTCCCAGCCGTACTTGCTCTCGCTGAGCACGCTGACTCCGTAAGAGTCGTTCAAATCCGTAATATCCGCCCATTTCTGCGCCGGAACCTCGTAAAGATTTTCGGCATTGTTGTTTCTTTTAACCGTGCCGAGTCCGAGGTCGTACGTTGCAAACGGTGCCGCGCAGGTGAAGGGGAACTGCGCTTTGAGAAGAGTTCTTCTCTCCTGCCAGTCGATGAAGTTGTCAACTCTGATGCTTTCGCCGCCCGAGGTCAGGGTAACGGTCTGAATTATCTTAGAGCTTTCGGCGTGCCTTGTGATTTTTATCGCAATTCTTGCCGCGCCGTTTTCAATAATTTCAAATTCGGGCGTATTTGCATATGCGTAAGGCTCGCCGTCAATATCCTCTTTTCTCATTTCCCAGCTCGGGTAATTTAGTTCGCCGAGATTGTGAAGAAGAGCAAGCTTTATCGGTGCGGATAGAAGCTCCGTTTTAAGCTTTTTATCCGTAATCGACGCAATATCGCCGTTTTTGTTTAATACAACGCGGTATTTTTCGTTATCAAGAGTATGAAGCGTAACCTTTAAATCGCTGCCTTTTGAATAAGGCTCGTCGCTCTTTTGAACGTCGTAAACCTTAAAGCCCGCGCTTTCAACGTCAGCGAGGAAAACTATATCGAATTCCTTGCCGTTCTTTTTCAGAACCTGGCTCGGAACCTCGTTTCCGTTAATATCAATTACTTTTATGTAGTTTGCATTGTGTACGAGTTTAACGCGAGCCTGAACCGCGTCGCGCCTCTTGATTGCAACGGGGTTGTTAACAATTACGGCGCACTCCTTGCACCACGAGGTGTCAAGTTCGTTTGCTATGGCGCCGGCCGCTGCTTCGTATTCGCCCTTGAACTGCATTAACGAGATATAATAGTCGTTCCAGCTGTCATTATATACAAGCATAGTAGAAGTACCCGTAATATCGTCGTGGAACTGATGCTGAATAACCTTTTTCCACGCGCTGTCGATTATGTGTTTCGGGTACTTGTATGAAGTTAAAAGATTAGCCGTAACGCACGCCTTTTCGGTATAATCCGCAAGGGTTTCACACTGTGCGTTAAGGCGCTTGCTCATAGCCCTTGAGGTGTACGCTCCCGCGCCGTGCGAACGCATAAGTAATTCACCGTTATAAAGGGGGAGGGAGAGTTTCTCATTTTTAGCAAGCTTATCGAGCTCGTTAAAAATCTGGTCTGAGGTTGCGGCAATAACCTTTGTGTTTTTATCTGTATCGTTTTTGGATATGCTTTCGCCAACCGAGCGCACGCTCTCTTCCGTCGGCGCGCCGCCCCAGTCCCCGGTGCCGTAAAAGCAGTAAGCCCAGGGAAGATTGTATTTAAGCCCGTTTTCGGCAAGCTTATCTATAACCATTAAGTTTCCTCTTACCGTACCGTCAAATTTGTTGCGGTAGGAAAGGGGATTGAGAGAAGCGAAAATTCGCGAGCCGTCGACTCCCTGCCAGAGACCGATATTATACGGCCTTTCAACTGCGCCGCCCCAGCCGAGCTTCTGTGTAGTGAAGCCCTTTAAGTGCGCCTGCCTTGCGATTGTAGGAAGCGCGTAGCCGAAGCCGAAACAGTCGGGAAGGAAGATATCCTTGGTTTTACGTCCGAGCTTCTGTTTAAAATAGTTGTTGCCGTAAAGGAAATTCCTGAGGATAGCCTCGGGCGAGGGGATATTTACGTCGCCGTTTTCATATGCCGAACCCGAGGGACACCAGCGCTCCTCTTTTGCGTATTTCTGAATCTCTTTAAACGCCTCGGGATAGTATTCCTCAATAAGCTCATATCTGAAAGCCCCTTCAAAGTTAAACTTGTAGAAGGGGTACTTTTCGAGAAGGGCTATGTTCTTTTCAATCGTATCGGGTAAGAATACCTCGATTGTTTTCGGCAGTTCCCAGCGCCAGACGGTGTCAAGGTGCGAGGTCGCTACCGCAAAAATTTTGTTTTCAGCCATAATTATTTCTCAATTATTTCGTATGTAAATTCGTATTTTTCCTGTAAAGCCTTAACCTTATCCTCGTTATCCTCAATAAAGGTAGGGGTGTAAATGCTCTTGCCGTCAACGGAGTATTCCTTAACGATATTGTTAAGTTCCTCCCACGCCTCAGCTTCGAAGGGATAATCGGGTTCCATTTTGATTAAAAACTCTCTGTGTTTCGGAAGTCTTACTTTCATATCGGTATTTCCTTTCATTTAATACGAATATTATATATTTAAAACAATTTTATTTCAAGATATTTTTTGCTTTTTGGGTGAGCGTTTTTTCAGGCTCGGCAATAGCCTGCTGTGCCGTAGTGTTTTCGTCAATAAGAGAATACATCTCGTCGCCGAGGCTTACGCCTTCAATTTCTCCGCTTATGACAATGCATTTTTTGCCGTGTTTTTTCGCAAGAAGGGAAACCCTGTAAGGCAGTTTCCCCATAAGCGTCTGCGAGTCGGTTTTGCCTTCGCCCGTAATCACTATATCGCTGGCTTTGATTTTTTCTTCAAGGTTTGAATACTCGCTGAGTACGTCAAAACCTGATTTAATCTCGCCGCCGTATACGGAATAAAGCCCTGCGCAGAGTCCTCCCGCCGCTCCGCCGCCTTTAACGGAGCTGACGTCATTCGGGAGAAACGCATTAAGCCTTTTCAAGCCCTCGTCGAGTTCTTTTACGTTGCTTTCGTTTGCGCCTTTCTGGGGAGCGAAAACGTAAGCCGCGCCGTTTTTACCGAACAACTCATTTTCAACGTCACACGCATATGTAAAGTTGATACCCTTTACAATATTGCGAAAACCCGCGCCGAAGATATAGTTTAAATCCTTGCCCTTCGGAACGGCGATTTTTGTGTAGTTTTCATCATAAAAACCAGCCCCGAGAGACGAGAGTGCGCCCGCCCCTCCGTCACAGCATCCCGAGCCGCCGAGCGCGAGGATAATATCACTGAAACCCTGTGATACTGCGGATTTAATGAGTTCACCCGTTCCGTAGGAACTCGCCTGCATTACGTCCTTTCTTTTTTGAAGTCCGCTTGCCTTGGCGCTTTCTATTACCGCCGTGGAGCCGAAGGTAATAATTTCGGCTTTTATCGGGCGGTTGTATATGTCGTGTGCGTTTATGTAAAGCGAATTGCCTTTACAGATATTTTTGAAACAGTCTGCAAAACCCTCGCCTCCGTCAGCGAAGGGAAGAGTGTAAATTTCGTGCGTATTATCAGCTTGAAGAATTCCGTCTTTAATGCAGGCGCAAACCTGCTCAGACGTAAGCGTACCCTTATAAGAATCGGGGCAAATCAGTATTTTCATCTCCTCACCTCAATATAATTTTACCATATTATTTATGGCAAGTAAATATTAACGTCTTTTTATTTTTCTTATTATAAGAACGGCACTTATTGTTATCATAATTCCCACCGCTATTCCGAAACAGGTGTAAAGCGTGTCGAGAAGATATTTAACGAATCCCGTATAGTCATTTTTTATAAACCTCTCCGCGATAAAAGTAAGCATCTGCGTAATGTGGATTTAGTTCTA
>CAJOER010000036.1 GCA_905233805.1 uncultured Eubacterium sp.
GTCTGATTCTTCAGTATGATTTTATCGCCCCTGCTATTATAGCCGGTTAAATCCTTTTCGTCTATCATAAAGCGCGGGATAGGCGTATAATCAACCTTGTAATACTCTTTCATATCACTGAGTGATGAATAAATCGACCATGAAATAAGTATTACCATTACTACGGCGAGGCCGACCGAAACATATTTTGCAACGGTTGATCTTGACGCCGAAATTTGAGCAGCCCTTTCAGAGCTTGTAAGATATTCGTTAGGTGTGTATTCAAAGCTTTTGTCGCCTAAATATTTCATAAGCTTCTGGTCACATACGTTACATTGCTCATTGGCGACGGTAACAAGCTGTTCTTCTTCATAGCCCGGTATCGTTGTCGTCCACTGCTTGACCGGCGAGGCATTCGGTTTTGCAAGGCCATTGAGATTTTCCGCAAAATGCTTTGCAGTATTGCTTAAAACCTTTGCAGGGATAAGAGAAATCAGGAATGCCGCCGCTGAAACGCTTGCAAGAGTGATAAGCGCTATTGATAATCCGCTGAGACCCTTTTCTCCCGGCATCTGCATTCTCGCCATAGCGTCCTTACGAAGCGCGTCGCTTGTAAGAGCAACGCCGCCCTTTTCATAAATTCTTCTGTCAACGCCTTCATAAATTGAAGTTGTTTTAACAGCTTTCAGCTTTGCCTCTTTGAGATTATTTGTATCTGTCATTGCCGAAGCAATAAGTTCCTTGATTGAAATAAACTCAAGACCTGCTCTCTGACCTTTCGAAAGAGAAGCGACAAGAGGATAAATCATCGTTGTATCGTCCTCAAAGTCCTCCTTGCTCTGAAGGAAGAAATCGAGCATAGTTCCGTCGCCGTACTCAATGTCCTCGAGGTAATCGTGAATCGTTATTGTTTCGGCTGCATCATAAAAGCCCATAACAATTTCATTAGCCTTATCGTGTTCCTCCATGGCCTCTAAAAGCTCTTCGGAGTCAGTTTCGTCAACATCTAATTCAACAAAATCTTCAAGGGTCTGAATTGCTCCGTCAACGTCGTTTTCTTCAGTATAATTTAACGCGTCGTCATAGCCCTCAAGGTCTTTTCTGAAATCGTCAAGACTGTCAATAAGACTTGTTGCGTCGTCGTCGTACTTTCTTGCGACCTCTTTTCTTGCGTCGGTAGGAGCTTTGCCGGTTGCGTCAAGAAGGTCCTGATACCTTGTATTTTCAAAGCGTTCAAGCCAGTTATCGGCAGTGCTTGTATCGCTTGCTCTCGTGATAAGGTTTTCAAAAAGGAACGTTGCCTGACCGTTTGCCTGCGCGATTATCGTAACAATATCGGCATGGTTCTTCTTTTCTTCCTCGGAAAGCTTGTTATACTTTTCGTCGCCCATTTCATACTTGGTCTCGTTAAGAAGGAGGTCGCCGAGTTTCTTGCCGCCGCAGTCGTCGTCGGTAAGCTTATTAAGCATTCTGTAAGAATATTCTGCGCGTTCTTTATTATTCTTGTTCTTTGAATAGTAGTTTTCCCTGTATTCCTTTATAGCAGTAAGGAAATTATCAACGAACGGGATAACCTGGCTCTTTAACTGGGTATTCATAAGATACTCATAATCGTCAAGATTATAGCCGCCCTTCATATTCATAACGGCAAGGTCGGTAACTGCGTCGTCCTTGTTTTTAGTGGTTTTATAACCGATATAAACGGACTTATTGCCCTTTGCGCCGTAGCTTGTGCTGCCGCCCGTCTGGTTAACGTCAACGGGATTTCCCTTGTCATCCGAAAGCACTATATAACCTTTAAGGTCGCCCGTACCGCCCATAGCGACTTTAATCTCGCTTATATAATTGGGGGTATCGGCAAGTGCCTGTACGGGAACAAGCGTTGCCATAAGCAGCACTAAAACTAACGAAATAATTGCAGTTGATAGCTTTTTCATAACAATCTCCTTTGACCGTTTTTTCCGTCTACATACTATCACATAAAAGGTGACAAAAAGGATACACAATATTATATTTTTAATATTTTGTTACCTTTATGTTACACTTTTTGTATAAAAATATGATATTATAAAAACTTATAGGAGTAAATTATTATGACGTTACTGCAATATGTTCATTTTTCAATTGAATTATGGGGCGCATTTTTCTGTCTTGTTGCGGTAATCAGTATCGCCATAAAAAAAGACTTTGACAAGAAGGGCTCGTATAAGTTGATTGCACTTATGCTCTGTTCCATGCTTCTCATGCTCAGCGACGCCGCGGCGTGGCTCTTCAGAGGGAACCCGAGCGAAGCGGGATATTATATTGTAAGGATAGCAAATTACTGCGCGTTTTTATTCGGCTTTATGACTATGCCCCTTGTTGCGGAATACCTTACTCACATTATAAGCAAGCGCTCGGGAATAAGCGGACTGTACTGGAAATATATTGAATGGGCGCTGTTTTTAATCGGTACCGCGCTGCTTACGGTTAACGTCTTTCACGAGTTTATGTATTCGTTTGACGAAAGAAATACGTATTACCGGCTTGCCTTCGGTATGCTCCCCGGTATGATAGCTTTCACGGGAATTATAATAACGCTCGGCGTAGTGATAGAATATATAAAGTATATGAACCGATTTGAAAAGGTCGCTATGCTTATATATCTTCTTCTGCCGATAATCGCGGTTATAATCCAGACGCTGAAATACGGCGTTTCGTTTACCTATCTTTCGCTTGTACTGTCGGCGCTGATACTCTTCTTATCCTTTGAGGTAAACCACAACGCCTATAATATTGAAAAAGAGAAAAAGCTCGCTGAAGAGAGAATACGGCTTTTCAATCAGCAGATTCAGCCGCATTTTCTTTTCAACAGTCTTTCGGTTATCAAGCATCTCTGCCGCAAGGCGCCCGAAGAGGCGGCGGTTGCAATAGACGAATTTTCGGGCTATATGCGCGGGTGTACGGACTTTATGAACGAGTCAGACTGCGTTGAGGTTGAAAGAGAGCTTGACCTCGTAAAACATTATATCTATATGCAGAAAAAGCGCTTCGGCGACAGCTTTTCGTTTGAATATGATATTAAGGACACCGATTTTAAAATTCCGCCGTTTGCAATTCAGACCAACGTTGAAAATGCAATTAAGCACGGGCTCAGGGCTCAGGCGATTGAAAACGGCTTTGTAAAAATCAGCACGTACAAAAGCGGTAAGAATCACGTAGTTGAAATAGAAGATAACGGAATCGGCTTTGATACCGATATTATAAAGGACGAAACTCAGACCAACCATGTCGGAATTATCAATACGACCAAGAGGCTAAGCCTTATGTGTAACGGCACGCTCGATATTAAGAGCGCCGAAGGCAAAGGCACCAAGGTTATAATCACAATTCCCGAGAGGTAGAATATGAAGATTATCATTGTTGACGACGAAGAGTATCTCAGGGACGAACTCAGGGACGCCCTTGAACGCGTCATCCCGAACAACGAATACGCTTTTGCCGACGGGTTTGACAGCGCGGTAAAGCAGTTTGATTCACAGCGGTTTGATATTGCGTTCCTCGATATTCAGATGCCGGGCAAAAACGGGCTTTCCCTCGCGCAGCAGATTAAAAAAATCAGCCCGAAAACAAATATAATTATGGTTACGGCATACAGCGAATACGCGCTCGACGCATTAAAGCTATTCGTAAGCGGATACATAATGAAGCCCGTTACGGACGACGAGCTGCGCTCGGTTTTGAATAATTTGAGGACGTCCGTTAAGGAAAACACGGCGCGCGGAATACTTGAAGTAAAATGCTTCGGCAACTTTGAGGTATTCTCCGACGGAAAGCCGATGAAGTTCAAGCGTTCCAAAGAAAAGGAACTGCTCGCTTATCTTATATCGTTAAAAGGTGCTTCGGCTAACAGAAACGAAATATGCGCATATATTTTTGAGGACGCGGTTACCGCAGACAAAGCGGTTCTTAATTTCAAGACAGTAGTATCCGCACTGAAAAAAGATTTATACAGACTCGGCGCGGGCGACGCGCTGATACACAGCAATAATTCCTACGCTATCAATACGGACAGCGTCAAATGTGATTACTACGATTACATAACGGGAAAAGCCGATAAAGCGAACTGCTATCACGGCGAATTTATGAAACAGTACAGCTGGGCTGAAGAATATATCTACGCCCTTGAAAACTATTAAGGAGGACGAATATTGAATAAAAAACTTATTGCGATAATATGTATTGTTATTCTTATAGCGGCAGTATTTACCGTTATTCTGGTAAACAACAAGTATTCCCCCTCGAACACTGACTCCGATTCTTTTGAAAGCATTGAGGAGGCAAACGAAGCTGCGGACTTCAATCTTGAGCACTCCGACAGGCTTTGCGGCTATATCCCCACGGGATACAAAGCCAACAGCAGCACAATCGAGGTTGAGTTCGGAACGGCGGGATACATAAGAAAAACTCTCGGAGTTACCGACAACAGCGGTAACAACTCTTCCTTCGACGAAAGCACCGAGCAGGAAATAAACGGCAGCACCGTAACCTTAAAGGGCAAAGACGGCAATATTTATCTTGCCGTATGGAACAGCAACAACTTTGCTTATACCATCAGCCTTGACGAAAACGGCGACGGCGTTCCGGCCGAAGAGATGGCAGAATATATTGAGGCAACAAGATAAATGAATATAGTTAAATGGATTTTGCTTTTCGCCGCGGCAGAAGCCGTTCTTACGGCGGTTCAGTTTCTGCTCAGAAAGCGCGAGATAAAGCCTGCCGTACGGATTGTAATAATTATTGTTAAAGCACTTGCGGCTATTGCGTTTGCGGTGCTCGTGCTCGCGGGGCCGATTCAGCTCAGACCCGCTCAGCCGTTTTTGATAGCGCTTTATGCTGCGCTTCTTCCCGACGCGTTCGGCGACGCGGTTTACAGCATAATCTGCAAGGCGAAAAAGAGCAAAAGAAAATTTGTTATTTTCAAGGCGGTAAGTCTTGTTCTCGGAATAACGTTTTTCATTTTCGGCACCGTGAATATGCTGACGGTTACCCCGAAGTACCATACCTACGAGTCAGATAAACTGACGGCGGAACACAAAATTATATTTGTAGCCGATATTCACGTCGGCAGCGCGCAGCCGTTTTCAGTCCTTGAAAAAGAGGTAAAGGATATGGCCGGCGAAAAGCCCGAAGCGATAATTCTCGGCGGCGATATTACCGACGATTATACTACGAAAGAAGAAATGGAAAACGCCTTTTCACTCTTCGGTAAATGCGGCGTTCCCGTATACTATCTTTACGGAAATCATGACCGCCAGGAACACGCCGAATACGCAAACGGCAGGCAGTTCACCGAAGAGGAACTTGAAATCACACTTAAAGAAAACGGCATAACCGTTTTAAAGGACGAATACGCTTCTCTTGATGATGAAATAGTTTTACTCGGCAGAGAGGATATGAGCGAAAAAGAAGCGAGGAAAGATATAAGCTCACTAAAAAATCCCGAGAAGGACAAATACTTTATTATTGCCGACCATCAGCCGTTTGACTTTAAAAAGCATACGGCGGCAGGCGCGGATTTACAGCTTTCGGGTCACACTCACGCGGGCCAGCTTTTCCCTTTGAAAGCGCTGTACTCCGTTATCGGATACGCCTACGGCGACTTTGAAGAGGGAAATTCAAAAATGCTCGTGAGCGCGGGAGCATGCGGTTGGAGAGTTCCCTTCCGCACCGACGCGCACTGCAACTTTGAAGTAATAACGCTCAGACCGAATTCTTAATACGGGAGATTTAGATATGAAAAAAGCTATATCGCTGCTAATATGCGCAGCGCTTTGCGTTTGCATATTCAGCGGCTGCTCAAAAATCGGCGACGCATCAAAAGACGTAAAGCTTAAACCGACCGAGCCTGTAAACGCCGAGGATTTAATCCCCGAGAATGAATTCATCGGCACTTACAAAAACAAGGATTACACCGCAACGGTTGAAAAAAATGAAGACGGAGTGTTTACCGTATCCATAAAATCGGCGGTGAAAGACAACAAAAATGCCGAGTGGACTTTAAGCGGATATTTCAGCAGCGAAACATACCGCATTAATTATACAGACGCCGTAAAAACAGTAATAACCTACGACAGAAACGGCAAGGAAACCGAGCGAAAAAATGAATATGAAAACGGAATGGGACGGATTCAGTTCACTTCCGACGGCGACCTTATATGGAACAACTCGCTCGACAGTTTTAAAACGCAATTAAAAAAGCAGTAACAGGAGGCTTTTATTATGATTAATATTACGAAAAACTTTGAAGACAGCGTTTTGACCGTTACTCTTGACGGCAAGATGGACACAAACACCACCCCGCAGGTTGCAGCGGAAATTGAAGCGGACGTTGAAAACGCCGACAAGCTCGTGCTGGACATGAAAGACTTGAAATACATATCCTCCGCAGGTCTTCGTCTTTTACTTTCGCTCCATAAGAAAATGGTTGTAAAGGGCGGAATGGTTATTAAAAACGTAAACGAAACTAATATGGAAATTCTTGATTTTACGGGATTTGCAGATATTTTAACTATCGAATAATATGAAGTTTTTAGATAAATATTTTACAAAAGAGCCGTGTAATACGGGGCGGCAGTTTGAGCTTGACGTATTCAGGTTTATTCTGATTTACAGGCTCGCTATCGTTCACGTATTTGTTGGCGGCTCGCCCCGCGCGGCGCTTGATTCGCTCAGCATACCGTACTATTTTGACTCGGTAGTAGGCGGAGTAATCGGCGCTACGCGATTTATGATAGTAATGGGTATCGGTCTTGCCTACACGCGCCACGGCACGCCGAAAGAGGTCTTTCATCGCGGAATAAAAATCGGCATAATAGGCTTTTTGCTCAATATTTGCAGATATCTTATTCCCTGCCTTACAGGCTACGCGATTTCCGGCGATAAAGAATATTTTATAGACTCTCTTCCCTATCTGGTTTTCGGAAACGACATTCTTCAGTTTGCGTCTCTTGCGATGATATTTATGTCGCTGCTTTTGCTGCTGAAGCTGACTCCCGGAAAGATTATGGCGGTTGCGCTTGCTATGAGCGTCGCAGGTTCGTTTATAAATAACGTTGATTTGAACAACACAGTTCTCAACGTTATATTCGGCCACATTATCGGCGTTGAAACCAAGTCGGGCGACCCTTATATCTATTCCGATTTTCCGCTGCTGATATGGTTTATTTTCTATGCCTTCGGCTACCTTTTCGGATATTACTATCGGCGCCTTAAGGATAAGAAGAAGTTTTTCAATACCGTGTCGCCGATATGCCTTGTCATTGCAACCGCGTTTTGCTTATGGGAGATTTTCGGCACGTTCAAGGGTCAAACCGGATTCGGTATGATGATGGGCGAGGGCGACAACGTCTTTTACCACATGTATACACAAGAGGCTGTAATCTGTATTATGGCGTGTATCGGAACACTTATGTTCTCGTACTATCTTGCCAAAATTATCCCCGAAAAGTTCAAAAAGCCGATTGAAAGCGTCAGCAGGAACGTTAACACGGTTTACTGTATCCACTGGGTAATCGTATGGTGGACGGTTTACGTTATCATCTATTTAATCAAGGGCAGCGAATACATTGACAACCCGCTAAACGCATATATCTTAGGACTTATTATCTCAATCGTTTCAATGCTTCTTGCAGAGGTATGGTCAAAGATTAAGCTAAACTATAAGAGGAAAAAGCGATATGAGCCATAAAAAAGGAAAAATTGCAAAACGAACGGTAGTTACTCTTCTGCTCGTTGTCTGCGTTCTCGTAGCTTCAATAAGCGCTTCGGTCGGATTGCAGATTAAAAACGCAATTATCGAAAGATACACCTCTGCGGCACTCTCCTACACAAAAGCGGCTGCGGATTATATCGACGGCGATAAAATTAAAGAATATCTTTCGACTAAAAAAACAGACGCATACTATGATGACGTGCGCAGCTATCTTGAAGCCACCGCCAACGCAACGGTTGACGAGGACGACAAAGACGGACTTAGCATACTGTGCCTTTACGTTCTGGTTCCCAACGAAAAGGATTA
>CAJOER010000037.1 GCA_905233805.1 uncultured Eubacterium sp.
ACAAGACCGTTCTCTTCCTCGGCTCTTCGGTAACCTACGGCTCAGCCGCCGGGGGCGAAAGCTTTGTCGACTTTCTTGAAAAGCGCGACGGCATTAAGCCGATAAAAGAGGCGGTATCGGGAACCTGCCTTGTTGATACAAAAAGCGACTCTTACGTTTCAAGGCTGAAAAAGCTCGATAAAGACTTAAACCCCGATATTTTCGTGTGCCAGCTTTCAACTAACGACGCTACGAAGAAAAAGCCACTCGGCAAGGTGAGCGACGGATACTATGAAGAGGACTTTGATACAAAAACCGTAGCGGGTGCTATTGAAGCTATCATTTCTTACGTTGACGAAACCTGGGGCTGCCCGATAATTTTCTATACGGGAACGAAGTACGACAGCAAGCAGTATGAAAAAATGGTGAATCTGCTTTACGAGATTCAGGATAAGTGGGGAATAATTATTCTCGATTTATGGAACGACGAGGATATGAACGCCGTTACCAAGGAGGAATACAAGCTCTATATGGCTAACGGTATTCATCCGACCAAGGCGGGTTACCGCGACTGGTGGCTTCCTAAATTTGAAAAACTGCTTTACACGGTAGGTGAAGAAAATGAATAACGATATTGAAAAAATTGAATGCTGTGAAACTACTCACGTGCATCAAGATTTGCTTGAAACAGTAAACGAAAAAATGCCCGACGAAACCGCGCTTTACGATTTATCCGAGCTGTTTAAGGTTTTCGGCGACTCAACGAGAATAAGAATTCTCTTCGTTCTCTTTGAGTGCGAGGTGTGCGTATGCGACCTTGCCGAGGCGCTTAATATGACTCAGTCTGCTATTTCGCACCAGCTTAAAATCTTAAAGCAGAGCAAGCTCGTAAAAAGCCGCAGGGACGGAAAAAGTGTTTTCTACTCCCTTGCCGACTCGCACGTAAGAACGATTATTTCGCAGGGCTTTGAACATATTGAAGAATAAAAAGGAGTGTTAATATGAAAAAGATTACAAGTTTATTCTTGGCTGCAGTAATGCTTTTTACTGCAACGTTTGCTATGCCGAGCGCTATGTCAGCGGCTTCTGCGCCGAAGGCAACGAGTATAACAAAACTCAGTTCAAACGTAAGAGGCTTTACCGTAAAGTGGAAGAAGGTTTACGGCGCTTCTTATCAGGTTCAGTACGGCACGAAGAAAAACCTTAAAAACGCTAAAAAGGTTAACGTTAAGGCCGGCAAGACCTCAAGAAAAGTAACTAAGTTAAGAGCAAGAAAAAAGTATTACGTCAGAGTAAGAACTTATAAGAACGGCAAATACGGCAAGTGGTCAAAAGTAAAATCCGTAACCACAAAAAGAAAGAGGAAAAAGTCGGGCGGCAAAACAAAACACACCGGTTCTGTTGTATATATAACCCCGACGGGCAAAAAATACCATTACAGTAAAGCGTGCGCGGGACGCAACGCAATCAAGAAGAATCTTTCGGAAGTAAAAGGCTCTTACGGACCTTGTAAAAAATGCGCATGTTAAAAAAGAGCAGGTTTAACCTGCTCCTTTTTTATCTGCTGTTGTAATCTTTGTTGATGCTTTCGCCCCAGTCTTTTTTGATTTTTTTGTTTGAGCGAAGATTTCCTACAGCACATTCGACTGCCTCGTATACTACCTTAGTGCCGAGTTTATCTGCGTGGTAGTTTACCGCGCGGTCGGCGTCTATTCCGTAACGTCCCGCGGTTTCAACGGCGTCAATGTTCGCGCCTATGAAAAGGAATTCCCAGCCGAGTTCTTTTTTCCGGCTAATCATTCTTTTTACCTGCGAAGAGGTGTATTCTCTGCTCGCGTTTTCCATTCCGTCGGTAATGATTACGAACATTGTGTGCTCGGGAACGTCTTCCTTCCTTGCGTATTTGTGAATTTCCGAAATGTGGTCAACCGTTGAGCCGATAGCGTCAATAAGCGCCGTGCAGCCGCGGACAAAGTATTCCTCATCCGTCATAGGCTTAATCTTATCAAGGCTGATTCTGTCGTGCAGGGTGTCAAACTGTGTGTCAAAAAGCACGGTCGTTACAAAGCATTTTCCGTCTTCCTTCTTCTGCTTTTCAATAAGGGAATTAAATCCGCCTATTGTGTCGCTTTCAAGGCCTGACATGGAGCCAGAGCGGTCAAGGATGAATACGAGTTCGGTAATGTTGTTTTCTGTTTTTTTCATAATAATACCTCCAAAAATATAATGCGGTTGTTAACCTTACAACCACATTATATATCGAAGATATTCTTTTCAGGTCGCCCGCCGGGCGACATTTTTTATGCGCCTAAAAGCTTCTGGTCAAAGGCGAAAAGCGCCTCGTTTATATCATAAATATTATAGTTTTTATTTTTGATAAAATACTCGATTATTAAATCGAAAATTATACTGTGGGATAGCGAATAGCCCGCCTTTTCAAGCATTTCGTTAAACTCGGGGAGCGGGAGCTCAAGCGCAACCGCAAGTGCTACCGCCGTCTGCTTGCTCGGTTTATACTGCGGGTTCGAGCGGATTTTTGAAAAATGCTTTCTGTCAATATTTGCTTTTTTATAGCACTCGCTGTCCTTCATACCCTTTTCGTCAATCTTGCGAAGGAGCATCTCGGAAAAGCTTTCGTCAATTTCAATTTTAATATCCTCAAACGCCTCTTTGCGTATTTTCGGCGCTGAAGCTTTGCCTGCGAGCTTCGGCGCGGGCATAGGCTGAGCGTCCTCGGAAAGCAATAAATCAAACCTGTTTGAAGCGTCATAATGCTCCTCGGCGTAATTGTCGTCGATGTATTCCTCAATTTTGCTGAATACCTTTGAGGACGCAAGAAAGGAGTTTTTATCAAAAATTACAATATAGACAAGCATTTCGTTTTCAATAAGAAAAGACGAAATAACGTCGACGGCAACCTTGAAGCCCCTGTCGACAGGATAGCCGTAAACGCCCGTTGAAATAAGCGGAAAGGCGATGCTTTCGCAGTCGAGTTCCTTCGCTTTTAAAAGTGAATTCATATAGCAGTTTTTAAGAAGCTGCTCTTCGTTTCTGTCCCCGCCGTGCCATATCGGGCCTACCGTATGTATAACGTACTTTGCGGGAAGGTTATAGCCCTTAGTGGCTTTCGCTTCGCCGGTTTCGCAGCCTCCGAGGGTTCTGCACTCGTCAAGAAGTCCGCTGCCCGCCGCGCGGTGGATAGCGCCGTCAACGCCTCCTCCGCCGAGCAGAGTTTTATTAGCGGCGTTCACTATCGCGTCGCACTCAAGCTTGGTAATATCCTGTCTTATAATCTGAAGCGGCATTATAATTTTCCTTTCGTATAAGTCTAATTTAATTATAGTAAAAACCAAGCGGTATTACAATGTTTTTTATAATATTTTACATTTATACCGCTTTGTGTTACAATACCTTCGGTGATTAAATGAAGATAGGTGAACTTGAATTTAATAATATTGCCTTTCTTGCGCCTATGGCGGGTATTGCGGACAGAGCTTTCCGCGAGCTTTGCGCCGACCACGGCGCGGCATATACCGTAACCGAAATGGTATCTTCAAAGGGCTTGACTTTAGGCGACAGAAAAAGCGGCGCGCTTTTAACTATCGGAACCCGAAATTATGGCAAAAGCGGCGGTAAAATGTCTTGAATACAAGCCCGATATAATTGATATAAATATGGGCTGCCCCGCGCCGAAGGTTGCTATGAACGGTGGGGGAGCGAGCCTTCTTAAAAATCCCGAACTCGCCTTTGATATAACCAAGGCGGTAGTTGAGGCGGTTGACCTTCCCGTTACGGTTAAAATGAGAACGGGCTGGGACGGTGAAAGCCTTGTGGCCGTAAAGCTTGCTGAGCTTGCCGAAAAGGCGGGCGCAAAGGCGATTGCAATTCACGGGAGAACGAGGAAGCAGATGTACTCGGGCGAGGTCGATTATAAGACTATAGCCGAGGTTAAAAAGGCGGTTTCAATTCCCGTAATAGGAAACGGCGACGTAACCGACGAGCAGAGCGCGGCGCTTATGCTTGAAAAAACAAACTGCGACGCGCTTATGATAGGCAGGGGAGCGCTCGGCAACCCCTGGGTATTTCAGAGAATAAACGCCTATCTCGGCGAGTGCAGAGTCCTTGGTGAGGTCGGAATCAGCCAAAAAATGGCAACCATGCTTAAACACGTTGAAAAAATGATTGAATATAAGGGCGAATATACCGCTATGCGCGAGGCGCGCCACCACGCGGGATATTACACGAAAGGGCTTCGCGGCGGTGCGGCGCTCAGACACGAAATCTGCAAATACGAGCATTTTGAACAGCTTCAGGAGCTCGCTTACAGAGTAGTAAAGGAAAACGGATAATGATACTTAAAAACTGTACCTTTTACAATGAATTTTTTGAAAAAGAATTCGGCGACATTAAAATCGAAAAAGGAAAAATAGCCGAAATCGGCATTTTTGCCGAGGACGGAACGGATATGAGCGGGAAGATTATCTTTCCCGGTTTTGTCGATATACATATCCACGGTGCAGCAGGCGGAGATACGGGGGATAATTCCGCAGAAGCGCTTGATAAAATGAGCGCTTATCTTGCTGAAAACGGCGTTACTTCTTTTTGCCCGACTACTATGTCCCGCCCCGTTGAAGAGCTTATTGAATCCGCAAAAATTATCGCGGATTATAAACCGTGCGGCGCAAAAATTGCGGGAATTAATTTTGAAGGACCGTTTATATCTAAGGAAAAATGCGGCTCTCAGAATCCCGAATATATAACCGCGGGAAGCTGCGGCGATTTTGACGCTTTATACGGTGCGGCGGGCGGTTTGATGAAGCTCATTACGATAGCGCCCGAGACTTTTGACAGCGGTGAGTTTATCAATAAAGCCTCAAAGCAGATTACCGTTGCAATAGGCCATACCAACGCGACGGCAAAAGAGTGCAAGGCGGCGTTTAAAAAAGGCGTGAGCCACGTTACGCATTTATATAACGCTATGTCCCAGATGACCTCGCGCGAGGCGGGAGCAGTAGGCGCAGCGCTTGACAGTGACGTTACCTGCGAGCTTATCTGCGACGGTTACCATATTTCCTCCGAAGTGCTGAGAAATACTTTTAAAATTCTCGGCGGTGACAGGGCGGTCGTTGTAAGCGACTCTATGCGTGCGGCAGGCCTCGGTACGGGCGAATTTGAACTCGGCGGACAGACGGTTTATGTTAAGGAAAACGACGCCGTTGCAAGACTTGAAAACGGAACCATCGCTGCTTCTGTTACAAATCTTTTTGCCGAATTTAAAAATCTTCTCTCCTTCGGAATTGATTTTAAAACCGCGCTTAAATCCTGCACGATTAACCCTGCGAAGGTTATAAAAGAGGATGAAAACATCGGCTCGATAGCCGTCGGAAAATGCGCAGATTTTACCGTCGTTGACGAAGAACTGAACATTAAAGAGGTCTATATAAATGGAACACGTGCTTAATGTAGTTTTAATCGAACCCGAAATACCGCAGAACACGGGGAATATCGCCCGTTCCTGCGCTGCGACGGGAGCAAGGCTTCACCTCGTTGAGCCTATGGGCTTCAGGATTGACGATAAAAAACTGAAACGTGCGGGGCTTGATTACTGGGATAAACTCAACATCACTTTTTACGATTCAACCGAGGACTTTTTTGAAAAAAACAAGGGCGGAAAGTTTTATTATTTCACTACCAAAGCCGAGCAGGCGCACACGGATATAGAGTATCCTAATAACTGCTTTCTTGTTTTCGGTAAGGAAACCAAGGGACTGCCCGAGGAACTTCTTAAAGAAAATCATGACAGCTGCGTAAGACTTCCGATGAGAGGAATTATCCGTTCTCTCAATCTCTCAAACGCCGTAGCGGTGGGAATTTACGAGGTTTTAAGGCAGTGGGATTACCCCGAACTGTCGCTGAAAGGACAGCTTCATAATTCAACTTGGTAAAAATCAGGTGCAACGCACTTGATTTTTATTTTTTATTGTGTATAATGTAAAATGTAATAATATTGTAATTTTTATAATTCTTTTGTAATATTTAGAGGAAAAACTATGAAAGCATTAAAAAAAGCGACGATAGGCATAATGATTTTTATTATTGCACTTCTTCCGTGTTCGGTAACCGCTTACGCGGTTTCAACCGATACAATGGTATCGAAACTGCTCTCCGTTGCCGAAAACGAGGTGGGCTATTCCTCCTCCGGAAGTTATTCAAAATACGGCGTGTGGTACGGTTACCAGGGCGGCTGGTGTACGACCTTTGCCATATGGTGTTTTAATAAAACGGGCGAGTCGCTCGGCGTAAAGCTTTATGCGAATATAGTTCCGAGCGGAGGAAACTGTAATTCAATGATAAGCTGGTTTACCAACAAGGGAAGATACCACAAGCGCTCTTCGGGTTACACTCCGCGGCGCGGGGACTTGGTATTCTTCGACTGGAGCGGAAACGGCTCCGCCCAGCACGTCGGAATAGTTAAAAGCGTTTCGGGCAGTAATGTATATACAATAGAGGGAAACTGCTCGGGCAAGGTTAAGGAAAAGTCCTATTCGCCCTCAGGTTCTAAGCCCTATGCAAGCACGAGTTCCATTTTAGGCTACGGAAATCCCGACTGGGGTTCTGTAGGAAGCGGCGGACAGCCGAAAACTCAGAAAACCACTACTACGACTACTACCAAGAAAGAAACAACCACCGAAGCAACAAGTGCAGAGGAAACCACTACTGAAACGACAACTACTACCACTACCACGACAACGACTACAACAAAACCTGCCGTCAAGGCGAAGGATATGACTATCCACGCGGCGACGAACACCCTGCAGGTTGGCGACAGCGTCAAACTCGATTATGAAATCAAGCCGCTTGATTCAAGCGCGGTAGTCGGCTATTTCTGCGACGAAGAGAATATAATCGAAATATCGGATACGGGACTTATTACCGCCACGGGCGAGGGCACGGCTACCGTCGTAGTTTGCGCCAACGATGAGATTTACAGACAGTGCGATTTTACCGTAACTGCGGTAAGCTCTCAGGTTACTACCCAAAGCCCCGACGTTATAAACACTATTCCCTACATAGGCGCCGACGTTACCAAGTCGAATTCACAGAAACTCGGCGAACTCGGAATAAACGTTGAAAGACTTTTATCGCATAAGAATTATTACGTGATTCCGTGCTGTATTTTAGGCACGACGGGCGTTGTAACGCTCTGCATTCTCGGCGTAAAGGCGCTGGCGGAGTTTATTAAAAAGCATAAAAAAGAGGAAGAAAATGATTAAGGTCAGCGAAACTAAAAACACCCCTCCCGAAAGGTTTAAAACCGCCTTTCAGGAGGGCGTATATAATGTTCTCGAAAGGCTCGGCATAGAGTTTTTAAGAGTTGACAACGAGCCGGCGGTTACTATGGAGGACTGCATAGCAATCGACGCGGCGCTCAACGTAAAAACGGTAAAAACCCTTCTTCTCTGCAACAGGCAGAAGACGAACTTTTATCTTTTTATTACCGAGGGGGACAAGCCCTTCGTAACGAAGGATTTCAGCCGGAAGCTTGAAATATCGCGCACCTCGTTTGCACCTGCCGAAATGCTCGGCGAGATGCTCGGCTGCGAGGTCGGCTCAACAACAGTTCTGACTCTTCATAACGATAAGAATAATAAAATTCAGCTCGTTATAGACAAGGCGGTGCTCACTTATGAATACTACGGCTGTACCGACTCGACGACGACCTCTTATATGAGAATCAAAACCGATGATTTAATTAATAAATACATCCCTTATTCAAAGCACGAAGCGATTATTATAGACTGATTTTTACTGGCGAGGTATAGATTTGAACCCTGGGAAGAAAAAAGGACACAGACCGTTAATGGTAAAGAAATACTATTCGATGCTGCTCGGCGGAACGCTGACAATGATGGTATCGTCTGTTTTACTTATGTCCGATTCAATAATTGCAGGAACGTTTATCGGCTCCGACGCTGTGGCGGGCGTTACTCTCGTTACCCCGCTGTACTCGTTAGCCGCTTTTTTCGGTTCCGTTTTTTCGCTCGGAGTGCCTATATGCTATTCGACCGAAATGGGAAAATTCGATAAAAAGCACGCTGATAAGATTTTCGGCACGGGGCTTCTTATGTCGGTAGTCATAGGCGCCGTTCTTTTCGGCGTTATAATGCTTTTCGGCGATTCTATACTGAAGGGCTTTCACCCCTCGGCGCAGGCGCTTGAACAGGCGAGAGGGTATTTATTCTGGATGCGCTTTACCATACTGCTTATGCCGCTTGATATGCTCATGGCGGAAATGGTATATAACGACGGCGACGAGGCAATTTCAATTACCGCCAACATCGTTCAGGGCGCGGGAAATCTTGCCGCTTCGATATTACTCAGCCGCATTATGGGTATAAAGGGAATAGCGCTTGCTTCGTTTTTATTCACCTTCGCTTCCCTTGCCACCCTATTTACTCATTTTATCAAGAAAAGCAATTCGCTTAAACTCAATTTTTCATTTTCGGGGAAAGCCCTTTTCAGTGTGGCGAGGTACAGCATTATCGACGCGAGTACATATCTTTTCCTCGGCGCGGGCAACGCCGTTTTAAACCGTTTTGTATGTACGCGTTTCGGCGCGGATTATCTTATACTTGTATCAGTAATAACCCTTTGCCGTGAATTCCAGCTCATTTTCGACGGTATCGGCGAGGCGATTACCCCGATTATCAGCGTATATATCGGGGAGGACTGTTATCCCGGCGTGCGCAATATTTATAAGCGCGCAAGAAAAACCGCGGTTGCCGAGGGTATACTTATAATACTGTTTATGCAGCTTGCGGCGCCGTTAGTGCCGACTCTGCTCGGAATAAGCAACCCCGAGCTTGTACGCCTTGCCGTTGACGGGCTTAGAATAGTATCGCTCGGCTCGGTATTCGTGAGTCTGCTTTATCTTTCAACCTCGTACTATCTTATTCTCGATATGATTCCGCTAGGGCTTGCAATTTCCGCTCTGCGCGATATAGTTATGGCGGCAGTTTTTGTGCTTTCGCTCGGTGTGGTTTTCGGCATTCCCGGAATGTATGCGGGCTTTGCGGTTTCTGCCCTTGCGGCGTGGCTTGCCTCCGCGGCGTTTCTCCGCGCACGGTACGGAAAGGACGCCCCTCTCCTTCTTCAGCAGAGAGCGCAGGGCAAGGAAGGACTTTTATTCAGCTTTGACGTTGAGCCGAACAGCATAGTGGAAACAAGAGACTGTATTGAAAAAGCGTTTGTTGAACGCGGCTATGACGACAGAACGGTTATGCGCGTTATGCTTCTTTTTGAAGAGCTGTTTATGCTGATTTATGAAAAGAACGGAAAAGCCGATATTCAGGCGGAATGCGCTATGCTTTTACAGGATGACAATATCCGTATTATCACCCGCGATACGGGAATAAAATTCGACCTTTCCGATTCCGATATGGCAGTTGATTCGCTGCGTGCTTACGTAATTTCAACCTTTACCACCCAGACGGTTGCAAATAAGCAGCACCTTGTAACCATGAGCTTTAACAGAAATATGTTTGAGCTGACGGGAAGTAAGAAGTCCGAAGTACAGACGGTCAGTTAAAAACGCAACAGCGCGTTGCTTGTAATAACAACGCTTTCGTATTATGATTAATACGGGAGGTATGATTATGACTACTAAAGAAGTTATATATGAACTCAGGACTAAAAACGGGCTCTCTCAGGACGAGCTTGCCGAAAAGGTTTTCGTAACCCGTCAGGCGGTGTCGCGCTGGGAAACGGGCGAAACCGTGCCGAATACCGAAACGCTTAAACTGCTTTCAAATCTTCTTAACGTTTCAATTAATACTCTTCTCGGCTCGCCGAATAAGCTTATCTGTCAGTGCTGCGGAATGCCGCTTGAGGACGAGATTATCGGCAGGAACAGGGACGGCTCGCTCAACGAGGAATACTGTAAATGGTGCTATGCCGACGGAACGTATACTTACAGCGATATGGACGATTTAATAAACGTCTGTATTCCGCATATGCAGCAGCAGGGCTTTACCGAGGAGCAGGCGCGTTCGTATATGAAGGATATGCTCCCGAAGCTTGATTACTGGAAAAGATATGAGGAACTCAGCGACAACGGACAGTTTGAGCAGTTTAAAAAGCAGCTTATCGGTGAAATAAACGCGCTTGATATTGAGGGTATGCCGAAGCTTGAAAGTCTGAATGCTCTCGTCGGCAGCTTCGTCAATCTTGAATATCCGCTTCCGAGCGGAATGAAAGCGAAGTTCCTTGACGACTCCGCGACGTACCTCGGCAATCAGCTTGAATCTGAGTTCGGCGGGGAGCGCTGCTTCGGAGTACTTGCAAATATGGACTTTATTTTGATATGCACTTATGAAGCGGAGGGCGAAAACCCCGAGCTCGTGCTTTATAAAAAGAGATAAAAAAAGCGACCGTAAAGGTCGCTTTTAATTATTTAATCGTTTTACAGCTTACGAAGTCAATGCCCGTTCCGAAGAGGTTCGGGATAATAACCTGTCCCGTTTCAATCGGTACCTCGAGCACGATGTCATCAAGAAGCTTCATGGCATCGAACATCTTACCCTTCGGGATTGCGCCGTTAGTCTTTACGGGACATCTCGGCTCCGTTTCAAGATTTGTTCTTACGGTTGAAGTAACAACTCTTACGGGGTTTTTAAGCTCGTTTCTTCCGTAAACAGCGCCTCTCGGGCAGGCGTTGCCCGTTACGGCGTAATCGTTCTTTTCGTCAACCGTGAGGTGGCAGCCTCTCGGGCAGGTGATACAGATTAATTCTTTCATTCTTCTACCTCCTCTGCGGTTACCGTGATTTCGTCGGACATAATAGCGTCAAGCAGGCGTCTTGAAAGTTTAACTCTTTCCATTTCGCCGGGCGCCATATGAGCGCGCTTGAGCTGGGCTACAATCTGGTCGCCGTCCTTTACAACGATTTTACTCGTTTCAAATATTCTTCTCGGACGGAAGAAAATTTCGGCGTCCATCGCCTCTCTGTGTATTTTTTGAGGTACGATAAAGCCGACGCCCTCGCCCTCGTTTACCGTGATTGCGTTTTGTCTTGAACGCGAGCCGAGCTTGACGTATTCAGCCGCGGCGCGTCCCGCCTTCTGGCTCTCGCCCGTTACGAAGTCAACGAGGTCGTGAACGTGAACTACGTTTCCGCTTGCGAATATGCCCTCGGCCGAGGTTTCCATATTTTCCCATACGATAACGCCGTTCGTTGCGGGGTCAACCTTGATTCCCGCAGTTCTTGTAAGCTCGTTTTCGGGGATAAGACCTACCGAAAGAAGTACGGTGTCGCAGTCGAAATCAATTTCGGTTCCCTTAATAGGCTTTCTGTCGGGGCCGACCTTTGCAATCGTAACGCCGTTTACTCTCTCTTTACCTCTTATATCAATAATAGTATGCGAGAGATAAAGCGGGATATTAAAGTCGTTAAGACACTGTACTATATTTCTCTGAAGTCCGCCGGAATAGGGCATAACCTCGAGCACCATACGTCTTGCCATAATAAGACCGATATCGCCCGAGCCGAGGATTATAACCTTCCTGCCGACCATATGGCCTTCCATATTAACATATCTCTGCGCCGCGCCCGCGGTGAGAACGCCTGCGGGGCGGGTTCCGGGGATTGATATTGCGCCTCTCGTTCTCTCACGGCAGCCCATGGCGAGAACGATTGCTTTAGCGCTGAGTACCTGATAGCCCTTTTCGGGGTTGATGCAGTGAATTTCCTTATCCTGAGTAACTTCAAGAACCATGGTGTCGCACATTACCTCAATGCCTGTTCCTTCAAGCATTTTGATAAAGCGTCCCGCGTATTCGGGGCCTGTAAGCTCCTCTTTGAAGTACTGAAGCCCGAAGCCGTTGTGGATACACTGGTTAAGTATTCCGCCAAGCTCCTTGTCACGCTCGATAATAAGAATATCTTTAAGTCCTTTTTCGTGAGCCGCGAGTGCTGCAGCAAGTCCGGCAGGTCCTCCGCCGACAACTATTAATTCGTATGTCATGTTCAGACCTCCTCCCTGCATTTTGTTTCGCCCGTTAAGATGTAACTTCCCGTGTCGTCCTGAAGGATATCTTCGGGAATTACATTGTTATACTTAGCGAGGATGCTGAGTATTTTCGGACCGCAGAAACCGCCCTGGCAGCGTCCCATACCCGTTGTGCAGCGTCTCTTGATTCCGTCGAGCGAAACGGGTTTAATCGGCGATTCGCACGCGGCGAGAATTTCGCCCTCGGTTACCGTTTCGCAGCGGCAGATAACTCTACCGTATTCGGGCTTTTCACTAACGAGCTTGTTCTTCTCTTTCTGCGTGAGATTCTTGAATCTTATATGCTCGCGCGAGTCGGTATACTCCGCTTTTTCAACGAGTTTAAGTCCGTCGTTTTCAAGCATATTTACAACATCCTCGGCGATAGCGGGAGCCGCGGAAAGACCGGGGGATTTAATTCCCGCAACGTCTATAAATCCGTCGGCGGCAAAGCCGATTACGAAGTCGTTAGTGTCGGAATTTGCTCGGATGCCGGTGAAGTTTCTTATATTTTCCCTGTAATTGATACTCGGAACGGATTTGCACGCTTTTTCTCTTATGAAGTCAAGAGAGGCGGTAGTCGTTCTCGTATCGTCTTTCGCGCTCGGCACGGCGTTGGGACCTACTATGAGGTTGCCGTGAACGGTGGGGGCTACGAGCACGCCCTTACCGACCTCGTTGGGACACTGGAAAATAATGTGATTTGCTCTTTCGCCCTCAACCTTGTCAAGAAGGAAGTATTCGCCCGCCGAGGGTTCGATTTTAAACGTGGGTTCGGCAACCATATTATGAATATCGTCGCTGTAAACGCCCGCGGCGTTGATTATGTATTTTGCTTCAACGGTTTTGTCGGTGCAGATAATTTTCCAGAAATCCTTTTCTCTTTTAATATCCTTAACGCAGGTGTTGAGCATTAGCTCGGCGCCGTTTCTTACCGCCGTTTCAGCCATTGCAAGACCGTATTCCCAGGGGTTGACGATAGCCGCAGTAGGCGCCCAGAGTGCTCCGAGTGCCTCGTCGGAAATCATGGGTTCGGTATCCCTGAGCTGCTTCTGGTCAAGCATTCTCATATTAGGTACGCCGTTTTTAACTCCTCTGTCATAGAGGATATAAAGCGTATCGAGTTCCGCCTGCGTAAAAGCAACGACAAGCGAGCCGATTCTTTTAAACGGAACGCTGAGTTTTTCGCAGATTTCGCCCGCAAGCAGGTTACCTCTTACGTTATATTTGGCGCATAAGGAGCCCGGCTCGGGGTCATATCCCGCGTGGATAATCGCGCTGTTTGCCCTCGTTGTTTCCATACAGACGTCGTTATGCTTTTCAATTATTGCGATACTCAGCTCATACTTTGAAAGATAGTAAGCAACCGAGCTGCCGGATATACCGCAGCCGATTATCGCTACGTCATACATAAGCATTCCTCCTTGAATAATACTGTTTAACTAAAATATGATACCATATTTTGAAAAATAATACAATATTTAATTTAGAAATCAATATATGATTTTGTCTAAAATTCGTATTTTCTTAACGTTTTAATCTTAGTTTTGTCATAGATTTGTCATTGTTATTATATATATAATGTGCTATAATAAAGTTGCATTATTATAACTTATTTTGTGCATTTTTAATACATAACGTATTTTAAAGCGCAAAAAAGCAATTAAGGAGGTATTTTATGAAAGAAGCAAAAGCTCTTGCTTTCGTCAATGCGTATGGCGTTTTGAGAACTCTTGAAAACCTGTGCGATATGACAGACGAGGCAAAGGCAGTCTGCGCCACTCTTAAAAAACCTGTTGCACTTTGCTTTGATGTTACGGACGGTCCGTGCGTTACGTATCATTTCAGCAAAGACGGCTGCAAGTTCACCGAGGGTGATTACGGCTGCACCTGCAAGATGAAGTTTTCATCTCCGGAAAAGTTTAATGACCTGATTGATAACGCAAAGCCCGGTATTCCCACGAAGAATCCGATTCAGGTTTTACAGTTTCTTTTAGGCCCGTTCACAAAGCTCACCGATATTTTGACTAAATATCTTATGCCGAGCGAAGAGGATTTGAAGGATAAGGATTTTTTTGAAAAGTCAACTATCCTCACAATGTATACAATCGGCGGAGCAATCTGCGCGCTTGCTAATAACGATACTATCAGCAAGGGCTCGGCGTCATACATTGTTGACGGCGACGTTCAGATGGGTATTACCGATAAGGTATACGTTACAATCCGCTGCCGTGACCATAAGCTTGAGCTCATTAAAGAAAAGCCCTCAACCCCGAGAGCTATTATGGAATTCAAATCCGTTGAGCTTGCTAACGGTCTGTTTACGGGTACTGCCTCGACTATGGCTGAACTGTGCGCAGGTAACATTTACCTCGCCGGTATGTGTAATATGATTGATAATATTAACCGTATTCTCGACAGAGTTGCGGTATACTTAGGATAAGGAGGAGCGAATATGAGTAAATATCCCGAATATACACATGAAAAATCGCGGGAATGGTTTGACAGAGCGCTCGCCGCTATCCCGTCAGGAATTTACGGTCATCTCGGTCCCTCCGAGGGATTGTGGCTTCCTATCACTAAATGGCCGCTTATGGGCGACCACGCAAAAGATGTGCGCTTACGGTCCCAACGTTCTCGGCTACTGCGACGACGACGTTGACGCAGCGGCTATGGAACAGCTTAAACAGGGTAACTGTACCACCTCTCCGTCATATAAGATGGTTGAGTGCGCTGAAATGCTTAAAGATACGGTTGCAACTGCCGACTGGGCGTTCTTTATGAAAAACGGTTCCGACGCCACCACTTTCTCCGTAATGTGCGCAAGAGCTCATACGGGCAAGAAAAAGATGATGTTCTTTAAGGGCTATTATCACGGTGATTTCCAGTGGGCTCAGAAGGCCGACTATCCCGGAATCACTCCCGAAGACGTTGCTAACAACATTATTATTCCGTGGTTTGATATGGACGCTATGCAAAAGGCATACGATGAGTGCGGCGGCGACGTAGCAGGTCTTATCGCTCAGCCTTACGACCACGGTAACTTCTACGATAACGTATGCGCTACAAAAGAGCAGTGGGCTGCGGTACGTAAGTTCTGCGACGACCACGGCATGGTTCTTATCATCGACGACGTAAGAACAGGCTTCCGTCTTGATATCGCAGGTTCCGACCATTATTACGGCTTCAAGGCTGACCTTATCTGCTTCTGTAAGGCGCTTGCAAACGGTTATAATATGTCCGCCGTATGCGGTCAGGAACATATATACTGGATGAGCGCAGAGCCGTTTGCCGCATGTCTTGCATGTATCCCGAAGATGAAGAAGCTTGATATCCCCACAATGTTCAGAGAAAAGGGTATCAAGCTTACCGAAGGATTAAAGGCAGCAGGTAAAGAGCACGGCTTTGACCTCGTAGTTTCGGGCGAGCCCGCTCTGTTCTATCTCAGAATAGCTAACGACGACAGCCTTATGCTTCATCAGGAGTGGGTTGCGGAGTGCGTAAGCAGAGGACTCTTCCTCGCGTCGCATCATAACCACTTTATCAACGCGGCTCTGTCCTATGAGGACATTGACCTTGCTATTGATATTGCCGATGACGCTTTCTCGGTTGTTGCCGAAAGACATCAGGATTTAGGATTAATCAAATAATTAATTTTTGGAGGTAAAATTTATGCCGGCAGATTACAAACCATTTGACAAAGCTGAGTGGCTGCGCCTCGAAAAAAAGGCTGACGAGCTCAGAAGACTCACACTTAAAACCGCTAACTGGGGCGGCTCAGGCCACCTTGGCGGAGCGATGTCCTGTATGGATGCTATGACAATCCTTTATCATCGCTTTATGAAGCTTGACCCTAAGGATTCAAAGATGCCCGACAGAGACCGTTTCGTTCTTTCAAAGGGACACGCTGCGGTAGGTTATGCACCCGTTCTCGTTGATTTCGGTTATATGCCCGAAGAAGAACTTCGCATCTTTAACCTTACCGGCGCAAAAATCGGTATGCACCTTGATGCAAACAAGGTTAACGGCTGCGAATTCTCAACAGGTTCTCTCGGCCACGGTATCTCTCTTGCAGTAGGCTTTGCCCTTGCGGGAAGAGTTAACGGAATCGACTATATGAACTACGTTATCACCGGCGACGGCGAGCTTAACGAGGGTTCAAACTGGGAGGCTGCAATGAGCGCAGCTCAGTTCAAACTTTCAAATATCGTTGTTCTTGTTGACAATAACAAGTGCATGATTGACGGACGCGTTGCAGACGAGATGAACATCGAGCCCGTTGACAAGAAGTTTGAGGCATTCGGATTCAACGTATGCAGAGTAGACGGCCAGAACTTCAAAGAACTCAACGACGCTATTGAAGCTGCTATCAAGAATCATCAGGACGGCGGAGACAAGCCGACCTGTATCGTAATGGATACCTTCAAGGGCGCAGGCGTTGACTTCATGGAAGACAATTACCTCTGGCATTACGGCGCTCTTGACGCTGACAAGCTTGCAGAAGCAACTGCATCGCTTGATAAGTATTATCAAAAACGTGTTGAACGTGTAGAAAAGGAGGCATAATCATGGGTGGAATGACATATACAATGGCAGATACTACTAAACTGTCAACCGCGGAATGCTACGGTATTGCGCTTTGTGAGCTCGGTGAGGAGCACCCTGATGTTGTTGCTCTTACTGCCGACCTTGCCAAATCAACTAAAATCGGTATGTTCGGCGAACAGTATCCCGACAGATTTGTAAACGTAGGTATTGCTGAGCAGAACTTATTCTCAGTAGCTGCAGGTATGGCTAAAAACGGCCTTGTTCCGTTTGCTTCTACCTTTGCTATTTTCACTGCTGCACGTTCACTTGACCAGATTCATACCGACATCTGTTATCAGAACGTTCCCGTAAAAATTATCGCAACTCACGCAGGAACTTCCTTCGGTCAGGCAGGTTCAACTCACCACAGCCTTATTGATATGGCTTGTATGAGACTTCTTCCTCATATGACCGTTATCTGCCCCTGCGACGGTTCCGAAACCTATCACGCAGTTAAGGCTGCATATGATATTCCGGGTCCCGTTTATATCCGTATTAACAGAGGTTTTGACCAGGTTATTTACAAGAACGTTGACGACTGCAAGTTCGAGTGGGATAAGGCTTCCGTTATGAACGAGGGAACCGATATTACGGTTATCGCCTGCGGTTCATGCGTATTCGAGGCTATGCAGGCTGCAAGAATGGTTGAAGCTGACGCAGGAATCAAGGTAAGAGTTCTCAATATGCACACTATTAAGCCTATCGATGAAGAGGCTGTACTCAGCGCTGTTATGGATACAAGACGTATCATCGTAGCAGAGGACCACGAGGTTATGGGCGGTCTCGGCTCAGCGGTAGCAGAAGTTGTTGCAAAGAGCGGTAAGGCATGCGCATTCAAGATGCTCGGTCACCAGAACGATTTCTCAACAATCGGACTTCAGGAAGACCTTCTTGCCCTTGCTAAGATTGACGCAAATGGTATTGCCCGCGTGGGACGACGAATTCTAATCGAAAGGAGTGTGTTATATGCCTAGCGATGAAGTTCGTTACGCTAATAAAGTTTTTATGGCGGCAGCACTGCCTCTTATGAAAACAATTGCGCACGACGTACCCGAGCTTCATAAGAAGTTTGAGGGCGTTAACGCAATATATCAGGTTTCAGCCAAGGTAAATGCCGAGGATAAAGAAGCCGTTCACTTTATCGTTGAAGACGGTGAGTGGAACGTAAAACTCGGCGAATATCTCGGTCAGGAAAAAATCGACGGAGAGCTTGCATTTTCCTCAATGGAAAAGATGAACGACTTTATGAAGGGAAATATGGCAAAGCTTCCTAAGTTTAAGATTAAATCACTCGGCAAGTTCTTAAAGTTTATGCAGGTTCTTCTTAAAATGTCTGACCTGCTCGGTATTAAGGAACCTCCCGAGAACGACGAAGCGACGTCGGTACTTCTCTGCAAGCTTTATTTCTATCTGCTCTCCTCGGGTATTTCCCAGCTCAATAAGCTCGGCCATCCCGATATTCACGAGTGGACTCTTAAATCCCCCGACCGCTGCTATCAGTGGGAGGTTGAAGGATATCCCGAGTGTACTGCTTATATCAGAGTTAAGGCAGGTAAGTCAAGAGCGGGCAGAGGTGCCTATAAACGTGCAAAGCCATTCTTCTGTATGAAGTTTGACTGCCCGACTTCGGCTCTTAAAATCCTCCTCGGAACAGGCGATATGTTCCAGATGACTGCCGACCAGCAGCTCATGATGGAGGGCGGCCCCGAGTTCGGCGTACAGATAGGCGACTACATGATGATTGTCGGCGACCTCGCAACCTGATAAATTATAATAAAACGGAGAAGGCTTATCTTCTCCGTTTTTATTATTGATATTATATACAGTTTTGTGATATAATATTATGACATTATTATATAGGAGCAGTCTATGGAAAAATTAATGCTTTCTGAGATAATTGAAAATATCTGCGCCGAGTGCGATTTCAGCGGAGATATTGAAATAACGGGCGTCAGCACCGATACAAGAACGATAAATAAGGGCGACCTTTTTATCGCGCTTTCGGGCGAAAGATGGCGCGGCAGCTGTCGTCTGCTCAAAAGAGGTTAAGGCGGGCGTTCCCGTTTTATATGTTGACGATACTCTTTCTGCGCTTCACAGACTTGCGGCGTATTATAAATCGAAGCTTGACATTAAAGTTGTTGCGGTTACGGGAAGTAACGGAAAAACCACTACCCGCGATATGACTGCCGCAGTGCTTTCGTCCGGATATAAAGTTTATTCAACCGCAAAGAATTTCAATAACGAAATAGGTATGCCGAAAAGCGTTCTTGAACTTGATAATACATATGACGTTGCGGTTTTGGAAATGGGTATGAACCACCTTGGCGAAATCAGCCGTCTTACTAATATTGCAAAGCCGGATATTGCACTTATAACCAACGTCGGCAAGGCGCATATAGGCAACCTCGGCTCTCAGGAAAACATTTTAAAGGCTAAGCTTGAAATAATTGAAGGGCTGAATAAAAAC
This sequence comes from uncultured Eubacterium sp., assembly GCA_905233805.1. Taxonomy (GTDB): domain Bacteria; phylum Bacillota; class Clostridia; order Oscillospirales; family Acutalibacteraceae; genus Eubacterium_R. Next base: position 19,084 of record CAJOER010000037.1, read on the forward strand.
GGACTTCTTATTCTTAACGGCGACGACGCGCTCCTTAAAACCGCCGATACCGGCAACTTTGAAAAAGCGTTTATCGGCATAGGCGAGGAGGCGCATAAATCGCTCTATGCAAAGGATGTCAAGGCGAAGGACGGATGTACCTTTTTTACAGCCGTGTATGAGGGTAAAGAGTACGGCGGTTTCATCCCCGTTCTCGGAAATTATAACGTGCTTAACGCCCTGGAGGCGATGCGCGCGGGGCTTGCGCTCGGCGTAAGTGTTGAAAAGGCTTTTGAGGCGCTTGAATCTTATAAGAGCGTCGGTATGCGCCAGGAGGTCGAAACCGTCGGCGGCATTAAGATAAACGCTTGGCACCCACGCCGAAGGCGGGAAGAAAATCGCCTTCCTCGGCGAAATGCTTGAACTCGGCGAATACGCCGCGCAGGAGCATTTCAACCTCGGTAAAATGTGCGTTGACAATAAAATTGATTACGCCTTTTTTATCGGCGATAACTGCGAAGAATTCAAAAAGGGAATGCCCGAAAATTCCTCTGTTTTTGCCAAAGACGAAAGGGAAAAGCTTGAAAACGCAATAAAGGAATTCGTAAAAAACGGCAAAATAAAAACGGGAGACGCCGTACTTGTTAAGGGCTCCCGCGGAATGAAAATGGAGCAGTTTTACGAATATCTGAAATCAATAATTTAAAAAAATAAAAAGCGGGTTAAACCCGCTTTTTTTATTTGTATTTTTCAAGTGAAAGCCCGACGATTTTATTGCATAAATCGGGGTAGTCAATGCCGATTGCCTTCGCCTCCTGCGGGAGCAGGCTCATACCCGTCATACCGGGGAGGGAGTTTGCTTCAAGCGCGTAGAATTTTCCGTCGGCTTCATTGAGAATAAAGTCAATTCTTCCGTAAACCTCAAGC
>CAJOER010000038.1 GCA_905233805.1 uncultured Eubacterium sp.
CCAGTGAAGCCAGAAGCTTTCAACGGGGTGGATAACGCCGACGCGAACAAGCGGCTTACCCCTTGTCATAGCGGTGTTAACCCTTGCGAAATGGTCCTCTAAAACGGGGTATTCCTTGTACCACGGCGACTGATAATGTATCGACGCGGGATAGTCCCTTTTCGCTTCGCCCTTCATCGAATACCAGGAAAGGTGCGGAACTCTTACCGTTACGCCGAGCGCCGCCTGCCAGTCGCCCTGATGTTTATAAGTTCTGAAATCGCAGTGCCAGCCCGTAACACCGTAAAGCTCCGACAAAACGCCCTCGTAGCCGAACTGATGAGTTGCCGACTGCGCCTGCTTTGCGGTAGTGAATTCATGGTTGTTGCAGAGCATATCAATACCCGGGAGTTGGAAAGACCTGTATGAGCGCATGGTTTCGCCGAGCGCCGCGGTCTGGCTCTGAAGCGACGGTTCCTCCATTAAATGGCCGGTAAGGGCTATATTATTTTCGCCGCACCACTTGCCGATAGTGTCAGCAAACGAGCGCGCAAAAAGCTCGCTTATCATATCGTGGTAGTGATAGCGCGCAACGGATATTTTTCCGTCGGGTAAATCCCAGAAAAGCTCCGGAAGCGAGGCGAAAATATCGCAGCCGTAAAGCTCGTCATAAAGCTGAGGCACCCTGTTTGTCCACGGAAGGTGAATCTCCATTTTATCAAAGGAATTGTTGAGCACTTCCTTGATTGAAAACTGCGGCTCGTCGGTAAAAATCGAGTGAATCGTTTTATTGAATTCGTCGCCGACAACCTCCTTGTAACGCTCGTGAGTTACCTTAACAAAGCGCTCAATCGCCTCTTTGTTCAGGGTATCAACATAGGTAAGCCCGTTAAACCAGCTTCTCGGCTCGGCTATTCTTAAAAATGCAAACCATTTTTCGCCCGTTGCGTTTTTTTGGTAAGGCTTTTGCTGGAATAGGCTTCCACAAGAGATGGGTCGCAGTCGACAAGCTCTCCTTTTTCGTCCTCCTTATAAAACGGAGTAAAAGCAAGCTGCCTTGCACGGAATTTTTCGTCCTTTGTGACCATTCCGCCCGCGGCTCCCGAGGGCCAGCGGTCCTCGTCGTAAAGCCAGGCGAGCATATCCTCGCTCTTTGCCTTATCAACGCAGGTTCTGATTAAGGACATATATTCGTCGCTGAGATAATCGTTTTCAAGTCCCGTTCTTACGTGCATATGAAAGCCGCCGAGCCCCATTTTTTTAAACACGTCTATCTGGCGGCAAAGCTCCTTTTCGGTAAGATAGCTGTTCCATGCCCAAAACGGCGTGCCTCTGTATTCAGCGGTGGGGTTTCTGAAAAGCTCGCTGTCAAGCTCGGGTGCGCTGTTTTTCTTGTATATCATACGCTTCTCCTTATTTAATCGGAAATTGCGGTTTATTCCTGAGTTGAGTAGAATTCGGTTTTCGTTTCGTTTGCCTGAATTAAAACGGAGCTCTGGTTGAATTCCTTAATCAGTACGTCAGCCGTACTGTGAACGGTGTCCATATCCGTGTCACTTAAATAGATAACGAGGGTGTATTCGTTATACCTTTTTCCGTCGTCACCGAGCCAGCCGCCGTGCGCCTCCTGAATTGTGAAGCCGCCTAACTTGTCACAAAGAATTGCCTCAACCTTTTCCTGTGCCTCGTCGGGTGTGCAAACGGGTTTGTTGGTGTCCTTGTCGTTAGTGCCGAGATACATTACGTACTGAATATCGCCCTTTTCCTCAGTTTCGGCGGGCTTAAGCGCAAAGTATAAGCTTACCGAAGAAAGACAGATAGCAATAACCGTAATAATTATAACGGCAACGTTGGTTTTCTTAGACATAGTAATTCCTCCTGTAATATAATTACAATTTAATTATAAGATTTGAGCCGCACAAAATCAAGCAAAAAAACAGACCGTATCCGTTGCCTTTGCTTTTTCGATATGGTATAATAAAGCGAATAACAAACAGGAGGTTATATTTAATGGACAGTCAGGATAAAAAAGTCTTTTTGGGCTTTCAGCAGGGAGAACTCAATGCTGTTTTGATGTATCGGAAATTTGCGGAAATAACGAAGAATCCCGAGTGGAAAGAACTCTACCTTGAAGCGGCAAAGGACGAGGGACGCCACGCGGCAATAATGAGCAGTTACACGGGTGAAACGCTTCAGCCGAAAGCGGCTCAGGCGAACGTGCTCGGCGTTCTTTACAGAATTATGCCGAAAAAGCTCGTACATTTCGGAATCGCAAAGGGCGAATACGCCGGCGGCAACGGTTACCGTCCTTACGTTAAAGACGAATACCCCGAAATCAAGGGTATGATGGAAGACGAGTACAAGCACGGCGATATCTTTAAATCACTTTAAAATCAGGAGGAATAAAAATGAAATTTGCAGTAAGATACTATACAAAAACAGGTAACACAAAACGCCTTGCCGAAGCTGTTGCAGGCACTCTCGGCGTTGAAGCGCTTCCTATCAGCGAGCCGGTAAGCGAGCAGGTTGATTATCTCTTCCTCGGCAATTCCTACTATGCGTTCAGCATTGACCCCGAGGTTAAAAGCTTTATCAGCTCGCTTGATAAAAATACGGTGGGCAAAATCGTCAACTTCGGCTCGGCTGCCATGCTCAACTCAACTTACAAAAAGGTAAAAGCCGAAGCGGATAAAATCGGTATCCCCATGGAAGAAAAGGAATTCCACTGCAAGGGCGAATTCAAGGGCATCCATAAGGGCAGACCGAACGAAGACGACTGTAAAGCCGCGGCAGAATTTGCAAAAGGATTTATTGAATAATTAATATAAAGGCAGCGGGTCTATCCGTTGCCTTTGCTTTTTTGTTGTGCTATAATGAATTTGACAAATCCGTGTTATGAAGGAGAAGCTATGACACAGTACGAAAGAATGGTTAAGGGTATGCTCTATGACCCGAGAGAAAAGGAAATACTTGACGAGCAGTTTCCGTATCAGGATAAGCTCTGGGAATTCAATCAGCTCAAGCCCTCCGACATTGAGAAAAAAGAGCAGTTTATGAAGGAGGTCTTTGCCGAGTGCGGCGAGAACTGCTATATTGAGCTGCCGTTCAATGCAAACTGGGGCGGACACCACGTTCATTTCGGCTCGGATATTTACGCTAATTCAAATCTTACCCTCGTTGACGACGGTCATATCTATATCGGCGACAAGGTTATGATAGGCCCTAACGTTACAATAGCAACGGCTAATCACCCGATTGACCCCGAGCTGCGCGATAAAGGCCTTCAGTATAACAGGGACGTATACGTCGGCGAAAACACCTGGCTCGGCTCGGGAGTTATTATCGTGCCCGGCGTGCGCGTCGGCAAAAACGTCGTTATCGGCGCGGGCAGTATCGTTACGAAGGATATTCCCGATAACGTTCTTGCCGTAGGAAACCCCTGCCGCGTGTTAAGGGAAGTATCCGAGCACGACAGGGAATACTACTATAAGTCCGACAAGATAGACTGGGATGAAATAGATTAAAAGGCAGCGGAGCAATCCGTTGCCTTTGCTTTTGCGTTGTGGTATAATGAAACAGATAAATATTATTAAAGAAAAGGCAAAAACTATGGTGCTTTATATTAACGCCTGCGTTCGTAAGGACTCACGGACGGATAAAATCGCAAGAGCGGTTTTGGAAAAACTCGGAAATGAATATACGGAAATTTACCTGCCCAGTGAAAACCTGCAGCCGCTGAGTGAAGAAAAACTTGAAAAGCGGACAAAGCTCATTGAACTCGGCGATTATTCGGACAGTATGTTTGACCTTGCAAAGCAATTTGCCGCGGCGGATAAAATCGTCATTTCCGCGCCGTACTGGGATTCATCGTTCCCTTCGGTGCTGAAACTCTATATTGAAAATATCTATGTTACGGGCATTATTTCGGAATACGCGCCCGACGGCTCGCCTCACGGGCTCTGCAAAGCTGACGAGATAATTTATGTTACAACTGCGGGCGGACCGTATGTTTCGGATTACAGCTTCGGCTATATAACGGAACTCGCAAAGGTGTATATGGGCATTCCCAAAACGACGCTGATAAAAGCTGAAATGCTTGATGTAGAAGGCTTCAACGCCGACGAAATCGTTGAAAAAGTAATTGCGGATTTATAAACGACTGTGGAGAACAGGAAAATGAATTTTATAAAATGCGGTCAGGAGTATTTTGAAGCCGTGGTGCAGATGTACGCGCAGGTTTTGAAAAATCTTAAAGAAACGGTCAACTACCCCAAATGGTCAAAAGAACACCCAAGCAAAGAATATATTAGCGACTCAATATCCCGCGGGAAATTATTCGTCTGTGTTGAAAATGATAAAATACTCGGCGCCGCCGTTTTAAGCGAAAATCCCGAGGGTGCATACGAACTCGGCGACTGGAAAACTCAGCTCAGCCGAGGCGAATACCTCGTTATTCACACGCTTGCCACAAGCACCGAAAACAAGCGCGAAGGCGTCGGCAGCTTTATGGTTGACGGGTGTATAGCGTATGCAAAAGCTAACGGCTACAAAGCGGTGCGGCTTGATGTTCTCAAGGAAAACACACCCGCAATAAATCTTTACAAAAATAAGGGCTTTACCTTCGCAGGCAGAAGGGATTTACTAAGGAACATTGAGTATATCGAGGATTTCGACCTGTACGAACTGAACTTTTAAACCTTCAATTTTAATTCCCAGAGGTAAATTATGAACTACAAGGTAATTGATAAAGAAACATATTACAGAAAAGGCGTTTTTCGTCATTTTACCGAGGACTGCAAGTGCTCAACTTCCATGACGGCGCGCGTTGACGTAACCGAACTCGTGGAGTGTTCAAAAAAGACGGGCACAAAGTTTTATCTTAACTTTTTGTACCTTCTTTCAAAGGTGCTCAATTCGCGCGACGATTATAAAATGGACTATCTGTATAAAACGGATGAACTTATCTGCTATGATGTAATCAACCCGTGCCACTATGTTTTTCATGAAGATACGGAAACCTGCACGACGGTTCACTCCGATTATTGCGAGGATTACAAAACCTTTTATGAAAACGCCCTGCGCGATTTGGAAAATGCAAAGAACACACGCGAGTATGTATATGACGCCGAAAAATATCCTAACTGGTTTGACGCTTCCTATGTTTCGTGGCTGTCCTACGATTCGCTGAACGTTGAACTGCCCGACGGCTATCTGTATTTTCCGCCCATTATTAACTGGGGCAAATACCGTGAAGAAAACGGAAGACTTATGATGCCGCTTACGGTCCGCCTTAATCACGCGATTGCCGACGGCTTTCTGGTTGCAAATGTGTACCGCCTGCTGGAGCAGGAAATTGCGGCTTTTTGTAAGGAAGAAAAATAATGAAAAAACACGTAGCAAATATCCTTACCGGCAGCCGCATTATATTCAGCTTAATATTACTGTTCCTGCCCGTGTTTTCATTTTGGTTTTACGCTTTGTATCTCGCTTGCGGATTAAGTGATATGACAGACGGAACGGTTGCAAGAAAAATGAAAACCGAAAGTGAATTCGGCTCCCGTTTGGATACGGCTGCGGATTTCATTTTTGCCGTATCGGCATTTATTAAGATAGCGCCGAAATTAGAAGTCAAAAACTGGCTTTTTATATGGGTTTGCGTAGTTGCCGTAATTAAAATTATAAATATTATTTCCGGATTTGTTTGTAAGAAAAAGTTCGTGTCCGAGCATACTGTTATGAACAAAATCACGGGCTTATTACTGTTCCTGTTGCCCTTAACGCTTAGCTTTATTGAGCTTAAATACAGCGCCATAGTTGTCTGCGCCGTTGCAACCTTTGCCGCAATACAGGAAGGGCATTACATAAGAACGGGAAAAGAAGTATAAATAAAGGAGCAATAAAATGTCAGAAAAAGATTATTTAATCCGCGGCGAAAAGGCGGAAGATTATAAAGAGGTTGAAAACCTTGTAAGGGAGTCGTTCTGGAATGTTTACCGTCCCGGATGCAGCGAGCATTATGTTATTCATGTTCTGCGCGACGACCCCGCGTTTGTAAAAGAACTTGACTTCGTTATGGAGCAGGGCGGGCGCCTAATCGGGCAGAATATATTTATGAAAACCGTTATCAACTCGGACGACGGAAAAGATATTCCCGTGCTCACTATGGGACCCATTTGCATTGCAAATGACCTTAAACGCAAGGGCTACGGTAAAATCCTTCTTGACTACTCTTTAGAGCAGGCGGCAAAACTCGGCTACGGCGCAGTTTTGTTTGAAGGTAACATTGATTTTTACGGCAAAAGCGGTTTTGATTTTGCGCGCAAATTCGGTATTCGTTATCACGACCTGCCCGAAGGCGCGGACGATTCGTTCTTCCTGTGCAGGGAACTGCTCCCCGGTTATCTTGGCGGCATCACCGGCGTTTATCAGACCCCGCAGGGCTACTATGTAAAAGACGAAGATGTCGAAAAATTCGACAAATCCTTCCCGCCGAAAGAAAAACTAACCCTCCCGGGACAGCTCTTTGAATAATAATAAAAGGCACGCAGGAATCCGTGCCTTTTTAATTGAAGAGTTTTGCGGCGTTTATCATACGCTCTGTTGCATATTCAAAGAAGTTATAATATGCCTTGCAGTATTTGTTTTCGGTGAAACCGTCGGTTCTGTCTTTTTTGCAGCCGCCGCGGCAGAGTAAGTAATACTTACAATCCTTGCACTTTTCGTGAATAAGTTTTGATTCTTCAATAAACGCCCTGTGCTTATCTGTTTTTATTAACGGGTTTTCATTTTTTATATTGCCTACTTTAAATTCTTCTTTGCAGTAGAAATCGCAGGGGTACAAATTGCCGTTTGCCTCAACAACAAAATAACTGCCGCAAAAGCCGCACATTGCACAGTTTTCGGGTGGTGCGCCGAGAAGAACGCCGATATAATTATCAATATGGCGAACGGAAACATACCTTCCAGCGGTTAATTCTTCATACCACAAATCAAATATTGTTTTTAAGAATGCTTCATACTTTTCGGGAGAAAGCAATACGCCGTTGTTTTCGTCCACGCAGGGGATGAACTGAAGGTAATTAAAACCGCTTTTTATGAAATAATCCCAGGTGCTGTCAATATCTTCTGCGTTTTTATCGTCAATTACGGAAAGGATATTGAACTCCGCACCGTGCTTTTTAAGGATTGAAACAGCGTTAATTACATGGCTGAAAGTGCCGTTTCCTTCTGCGTCCGGACGGTATCTGTCATTGACGGCGGCGTTGCCGTCAAGGGATATGCCGACAAGGAATTTGTTTTCTTTAAAAAACTCTGCAAAGGAATCGTCAATAAGAAGCCCGTTAGTCTGTATGGCGTAACTCACGGGGCAGTGAATTTCGTTTTTCGCCTTGTTTACAAAGTCTTTGTAAAACTGCAAGCCGGCAAGCGTGGGCTCGCCGCCCTGAAACATTACGGAAAGCGACGACGGCTTAAACTCGCTTATTCTTTTAATAAGCAAAGCTACAGTTTCTTCCGTCATTATTCGGTTTTCCCTGCCTTCGCTTGCGGATTTATAAAAGCAATATTTACAGCTCATATTGCACAGTCCCGAAGCGGGCTTGATTAACAAAGATAATGGGGTCATATCCGTTTCCTCTTGACACAGTTTCTCTTTACAGTATAATTAAAATGTTAGTTACTTTCAACCGTTTTGAGGTGGAAAAATGAAAAAACCGAATGTAATTATTATTCTTACCGACGACCAGGGATACGGCGATTTGGGCTGTATGGGGTCGGACGATTTAAAAACGCCGAATATTGACTCGCTCGCCGAAAAAGGCGTACTGTTTTCGTCAATGTATTCAGCTTCTCCCGTATGCTCGCCGTCAAGAGCGGCGCTTTTAACGGGCAGATACCCCGGCAACGCAGGCGTAAGGGCTATCCTTGCAGGCCACAGAAAAGCAAGCGGCTTAACGCCTAAAGTGCCCACCCTTGCAACAGCGCTGAAAAATGACGGCTACAAAACGGGAATTTGCGGCAAATGGCATCTCGGCTTAAAAGACGAGTGCCGACCGAATTCAAACGGCTTTGACGAATTCAGCGGATTTCTTGCGGGCTGCCTTGACTATTACTCACATATTTTCTATTACGGTATGAGCGACGGCGGCACTAACCCTACTCACGACTTATGGGAGAACGGGGACGAGGTCTATTCCAACGGTGAATACCTGACTGAAAGAATAACAAGAAAGAGCGTTGATTTTATTAACCGCCACAAGGACGAGCCGTTTTTCCTTTATGTTGCTTATAACGCGCCGCATTACCCCATGCACGCGCCCGAAAAGTATCTTGAAAGGTTCCCCGACCTGCCGTGGGACAGAAAGATAATGGCGGCGATGATTAGCGCCGTTGACGACGGCGTAGGGGAAATTACAGACACGCTTAAATCACTTAACCTTTTTGACGACACTATAATATATTTTCAAAGTGACAACGGCCCCTCGCGTGAGAGCAGAAACTGGCTTGACGGTACCGAAGACCCGTACTACGGCGGAACCACGGGCAAGTTTTCAGGGCACAAATTCAGCCTGTTTGAAGGTGGAATACGCGTTCCCGCAGTTCTTTGCTGGGGAGATAAAATTGCGTCAAAATCGCTTGATGACGCTTTCATTGCAACCGATATTTTTCCCACCGTGCTTGATGCATGCGGAATAGATTATTCAAATTATGACATTGACGGAATAAGCATACTTGATTCCGTTTTAAACGAAAAAAATTCCCC
>CAJOER010000039.1 GCA_905233805.1 uncultured Eubacterium sp.
GCTTTTTTTATGCACAACAAGCGGAGAATCAAGCGTTACGCCGTGTTCCTTATTGAATTCTTTAATCTCGTCGTTAAGACTCTGATTATTGTTTTCTTTGTTTACATCACTCATAATATGCACCTTTTGTAATCATTTTGTAATATAATATCATATTTTTAATCATATTTCAATAAAATATTGAATTTATATCGTTTAGTTGATATAATTATAATGAAATAATTTATTCGGAGGAATAAATAATGCGTATTTTAACTTTCGATATTGGCGGAGCTTTTATCAAATACGGTATTTGTAATGAAAAGTTCAAAATGCTTGAAACACATAAAATCCCGACCGAGGCGGAAAAAGGCGGTCAGGACTTAATTGAGCGCATAATAGGTATAGTTGAAAGCTATAAAAAAATTGACCGTGTGGCTGTTTCAACCGCAGGACAGGTTGATTCGGGCAACGGCATAGTTGTTTATTCTACCGGAAAAATCCCCTATTATACGGGTATGATGGTTAAAAAGCTTATAGAAAACAAAACGGGAATTCCCACCTTTGTTGAGAACAACGTTAACGCGGCGGCTATGGGCGAAGCCAAGTTCGGCGCAGCAAAGGGATATAACGATTTTATCTGTCTTACCTACGGTAACGGTATAGGCGGCGCAATATATCTTAACGGCGAGCTTTACAAAGGCGCAGGCTCCTCCGCTGGTGAACTCGGTCATATGATTACGCACGCAGGCGGAAAACAGTGTAACTGCGGCGGCGAGGGCTGCTACGAATGCTACGCTTCGGCAAACGCACTCGTAAGCGCGGTAAACCGTGTTACGGATAAGCCCCTTGACGCTTTTCAGATTTTTGATAAAGAGAATATTGAAAAGCCCGAAATTCGTTTTGAAATAGATAAATGGATTGACGAGATTATTATCGGTCTTATCAATATTATTTACACGTTTAATCCCCCTCTTATCGTTCTCGGCGGCGGCATAATGAACGAGGACTACATTATTGATTTAATTGACAGAAAAATATATAACAGACTTATGGACAATTACCGCAAGGTAAACATAGTTCGTTCCAGACTCGGGAACGACGCGGCGCTGCTCGGCGTGGCTTACCAGGCGGCTAACATTAAATAATGAAAAAAGAAGTAAAAGAAAACACATTTTTAAAAGGAATAATTGACGGAATACCAATTTGCTTCGGCTACCTTTCGGTAGCCTTTGCATTTGGTATTTTTGCTGTTTCAAACGGGCTGACAAGCGCCGAGGCGGTTTTAATATCAATGACTAACGTCACCTCGGCGGGACAGCTTGCCTCAATTCCGATAATGGTATCGGGCGGTACTCTTATCGAACTTGCGCTTTCGCAGTTTATAATCAATCTCAGATATGCTTTAATGAGCGTATCGCTGAGCCAGAAATTTGATAAATCCGTCAGGCTGATTGACCGTTTTATAATTGCATTCATCAACACGGACGAAGTGTTCGCAGTTGCGTCCTCAAAAAAAGAGGTAGGAAAAGCGTATATGTTCGGGCTGATACTGACGCCGTATATAGGCTGGAGCGCAGGCACGGCGATAGGCGCAATCGCGGGAAACATACTTCCCGCAATCGTTATTTCCGCGCTCGGAATCGCAATTTACGGTATGTTCATCGCTATCGTTGTACCGCGTGCAAGAGAAAACAGGCACACCCTGTTTTGCGTTATAAGCGCAATAGTTCTTTCCTGTATATTCCGGTACATTCCCCTTTTTTCAAAAGTACACACGGGATTTACAATTATAATCTGCGCGGTAATAGCAAGCGCCGTATCGGCGATTCTTTTCCCCGTTGAAAGCGAAAAGGAGGAAAAAGATGAACTTTGATATTTTTCTTCCTTATCTTGCGGTAATGGCAGCGGTAACCTATCTTGTTAGGGCAGTTCCGCTTGTACTTATAAAAAAGAAAATCGAGAATAAATTTATACTCTCGTTTTTACACTATATGCCCTTCGCGGTGCTCACCGTAATGACCGTACCCGCGGTATTCTACGCCACGGGAAACGTTATTACTGCGTCAATCGGCGTTGCTGCAGCACTCGTCCTCGCGTATTTCAAAAGAGGGCTGCTCACCGTTGCTATAGGCGCTTCGGGCGCGGTACTTATCGCGGAACTTATAATTAAATACGCAATATAAAACATAAAAACACCTGCAAAAGCAGGTGTTTTTTTAATAACTCTTTTAGTCGAGGGACACGGAACCGTCCCCTGTCCCACATTCAAGAGACTTGTTAAACTCAAATGCATATTTTGTTTGTATTAAATTATCGGCAGATATAAGTAATCCAAAGTTTTCTTTAATTAACCAAGCATTAGTTGAGTCAATACTTTTAATTGGAACAAAATACATAAACTCTACATTTTCCTTACTAAACGCATCAATGTGACAATCTTCTGAAGGCTTAAAAATGCAATTACTTGAAGTATATATTTTTTCAGGATTAATCTCCAAATATCGATATGTGGGATTTACAATCAACACATTGATTCGATACAAACAATAAGAATCAAGATTAATTACTGTGTTCATTTGCTTATTAGTTAGTTTTTGTTTTGTATAATACTGTTCATGAAAATCTGAGATTCTTTTATTCAAGAGTGGCTGAGCTATTTCAATCGCGTCCTTATTTGATACTCTTTCACAACTATCAATTTTAGCTGTAATCATTTGCCTCGCACCAATCCGGGTTCCTGAAAAAATCATAAAAGTTACTGCACATATTACAAATACACATATCATAATAAGAAAAGATTTCTTCTTCATCACTAGATGATCCCCCCTCACAACATTATCCAAAAGTAAAAGATATTACCAAGAGATATACAACTTTTTTACCTTTTTCTTTTGGGAGAAACTCCATAATAGATGATGTTTTACCATCTCTTGGTCTAGAATGGGCATAATAGGCAATGTCTTTCTTGCTCTTTGAACATGTTATAGTTCCATTTATTGCTGCATGATTTTTGTGTGAATTGTTTTTATTTTTGTCAAAAAATATTACAATAGTACAATGATACATTTTCTTTAATTCTTTTGCCGCAATTTCAACATCTTTTTTAGTATACAATTTGTAACTCGTTTTAACAAATCCCTTATTATTAAGCCATTTGTATAATTCTGTAGCGTTCATCCAATTTGGAGTTGCAGGCTTTTTCAAATATGGAATATTAAACCATAATGCAGTCATTGGACTTAAGCCGCCTTTATATAAACACTGTGAAACAAAATTTGCACAATCATGATCTTTGTCATTCATGTGAAAATCAGGATTAAAGCTATTATACCACGTTTTAGCATATTGTTTTGCTTTTGAAGCGTTATACATATACCCCGTCGGGTCTTCGTTATTCACCGGGTCGTTACAGCAATATGCAAAGAGGTTGAGTCCGTTAATTTCGTCCTTACTCTGCTGTGCTATTTCAGGCAGGTCGGCGTTGAGAAAGCGTCCCCATTGCTGACGGTAATACCTTGACTGAAGGTAATAGCTCGGCATATCGTAATCGTAGTAATATCCGCGGTATCTTATCGGATTAAGGGAATCGTTAGTATTAATATTCCTTGATTTACCCCAAGGGTCATAGCTGTATTTACCCGCTATGTTACCGTTAGCGGAATTTACTACGCCTATAACGTCGCCTTCAGCGTCCTTAATATAAAAGTAAGTTGCGGTATTCTTTGTAAAGCCGACTATTTCATCGTTACCGTCATAGAGAAATTCTTTTGCTTCCCATACTTCGCCGGTGCTCTTGTTAATCTTACATTCCGCAAGAAGCTTATCACCGTCGTATATGTATTTATTTACAAAAGTTTCGTCCTCTTTTGTAGTTCTTATTCCGTTTTCGTCATAAGTAAAGGAATAAGCTACCCACGATTCGTCTATACCGTGATAGGTTATGCTTTCAAGCTGTCTGCCGTTAGTCCATTCAAACTCCTGATAGTCGATATTAAGTATATTTCCGTTTTCATCGTATACATAGTTATCGTTATACAGGAAATTATCCGTTGAATTCTGTACGCTGTCTACCCATATATTATTCTCATATTCAAAATCGTATTCAGCTTCATTTGAAGGAGTCGTCTGGGTTATCTCCGCGGCGGTTGTATACGCATAATCCTTTCTGTCGGTCATATTGCCTCTGTTATCGTAGGTATATACCGTAGACTTATTCGTATATGTATCGTCGCAGCGTATTAACTGTCCTTTATTGTCGTAATAGTATTTCTGATAACAGGAATATATTCCGCTCGTTGTTTTTGTTTCTATCCGGCCCTCATTATCGTACGTGTACTCAATAACAGCGTTACCGTAATCCATTTCGGTAATATTTCCGTCGTTATCATAAGTGTATTCGCAGTCTATAAGGTCCTGATTATTTTTAGTTATGGCTTTTTCAGTTAAATTGCCATTACTGTCTTCCGTATCTGTTACCGTAAAGGAATTACTGTTAGCGGTTACCGTGCTTGTATTTCCGCTTGAAACTACCGAATTAGGCGTTGACCTTGGATTTTCGTTCTGATTATATACAAGATTCTGAAATCCCTTATTAACGGTTCTTGTAGTTACTTCTTCGTTATTTACGGTTTCGGTTGAAGTACTGTCTTTGTATGAGTATATTAACACGTCCGTTGCACCCGACGTGTCGAATATTGAAACCGTTCCGTCGGCGGCATAAACCGTTTTACGCTGAGCGCAATAATCGAGCTTTTGAATTAGCTTATTACTGCTGTGCGTTCGGGCTTTCCTTATACTTTTGCTCGGTTACGTTCCCGTTATTATCATAAACGTAATATACGGTCTGTCCGTTGCCGTAAGCTATGGACGTATTTCTGTTACTGTTATCATAATTATACTGAGCATAGGTAACGTAGTTGCTCGAATTTGCAGATTCCTTGATTTTTACGTACTCTATATTACCGAGGTTATTATACTCGTATTTATACGTATCGAACACCTCGGTCGCCTTTGTTCCGTTTGTATGATAAGTATAAGTAGTCTGTACGTTAAGGCGGTTTGTTTCGCTTACTACCTGATTATTACTGTTATATGTATATCTTTGACCTACGTTCGGGTTTGAATACGTATTACTGTTTGGCAAGCCCTCGCAGGTACTGTCGTAATCCTCGGGACCGATTTCCTGAATTACGCGTCCCTGACTGTCATAAAGCGTTCGCGTGCATTTCCCGTCTTCGTTTACAAGCAGTAATTCACCTGCGTTGTTATATTTATACGTCGTTACAACACCGTCCACGGTTTTACTGCTCATATTACCTTTTAAATCATAGGTAATATTTGTTATGCTTGTATTAGTTTCATTATTCTCCGTTGTTACAGTCGTTATTCTTTCAATACGATTAAAACAATCATAAAGGTATTGCTCCGTGCAATCCGCTGTTACTACGGAAATTAATCTACCAGCCGTATCATAATTATACTCCGTTTCCTCTTCGTATGTCAATATATTATCGGATATTGAACTGTCAAGGTACAAGATGTATTATCTAAAAATGTCACAAAAAAACGGGAAATATATACCCCGTATTTGTTAAGACGTACTATCAGACAAAAAAAGAAGCCGCGGAAATTCCGCGGCGTTTTTTCTTATAATGCAGACTTTGCAGTTTCTACAAGACTTGAGAATGCAGCAGCATCGGATACTGCGATTTCCGCGAGCATCTTTCTGTTAAGGTCGATTTCTGCAAGCTTGAGACCGTGCATAAATGTTGAATAGTTGATTCCGTTCGCCTTGCAAGCAGCTGAAATACGGGTAATCCACATTTTTCTGAAGTCTCTTTTCTTCTGCTTTCTTCCGATATATGCATACTGGCCGCTCTTCATAACCGCCTGCTTTGCGGTCTTGAAGAGAGCGTGCTTTGAGCCGTAGTAGCCCTTAGCTGCCTTTAATACCTTTTTTCTTCTTTTACGGGTCGCCATAGCGCCTTTAATTCTAGCCATAGTTAGTTACCTCTCTTTCGATATAGTGGAACGGAGCGGGCTCCGCGTTGTTCTTATTTATAGGGGATAAGTCTCTGGAGCTGCTTCTGGTTTGTAACGTCGGCAACTACCTGCTTGCGAAGATTTCTCTTACGCTTGGTTGACTTCTTTGTAAGGATATGAGAGGTATAAGCGTGACTTCTCGTTACCTTGCCGTTCTTGGTCTTCTTAAAGCGCTTTTTTGCGCCGCTGTGTGTCTTAATTTTAGGCATAATTTATTCCTCCAATATTGATTTACTTATTTAGGCGCCTTCGGGCTGAGGAACATAAGAACCTGTCTTCCCTCAAGCTTAGGCATTTTATCAACGTTAGCTTCTTCAGCCAACTCCTCTGAAAAGCGCACGCAGTTATTCACAGCGAGGTCGGAATGAGCCATCTCACGTCCGCGAAGACGGATTGATACCTTAACCTTGTCGCCCTTTGAAAGGAACTTACGCGCCTGATTAATCTTGGTATTAAAGTCGCCGATATCAATGTTAATCGAAAGACGGATTTCTTTAGTTTCAACCGTCTTCTGCTTCTTACGGTTTTCCTTTTCGCGCTTTGACTGCTCATAGCGGTACTTGGAATAATCCATAATTTTAACAACGGGGGGATTCGCCTGAGGAGCGATTTTTACTAAGTCAACTCCCTTGTCGTCAGCGATTTGCTGAGCCTCCTTAGCGCTCATAATACCGAGCTGCTCGCCGGTGTCGGAAATTACACGAACTTCCTTATCTTTAATTTCGCCGTTAAGCTGCGGAGCATTTTTGCTGATATAAAACACCTCTTTAAATAAAATTAAAAGTACGAACTTACGCCCGTACTTCACCATAAACCAAATAAGAAGTATTGCCCTTTTTACGTCAGCTTAAGGGGAGAACGGGTGCGTTCTTCTTTGTTGTGCAGATATATTAACACATTACGTCTTATTTGTCAAGAAAAATATTTTTAATACTTTTCATTAGCATTTTTATTTATATATTTATAAATCTTTTTCATATCCTCCCAGCGCTTTTTCGTGCTCGAATTACCCATAACCGTTACGCAGTAATGCTTCCCTTTATATTTATAAACCGATGCAAAGCAATACTTAGCGGTGCTTGTAAAGCCGGTTTTTGCGCCGAGGTGACGTTTTGAATAGCCTTTAAGCTTATCGGTTGATTTAACCACCTTATGCTTGTGGTATCTGACTGTATAATACGAATATTTTGCAGTACCGATTACTTTCATAAAATCGTCGTACTGGCTCGCATATGACATAAGCCTTGAAACGTCGTAAGCGCTTGAATGGTTCTTTTTTGCATCAAGCCCGTGCGCGTTACAGTAATAGGTATCCTCAAGCCCTATTTCCTCGGCTTTTTTATTCATAAGCTTAACGAATTTCTTCTGTGAACCGCTTACGGCATAAGCTATTGCGGCGGCCGAATCGTTTGAGGAAGGAAGAAGCATGGTGTACAGCAAATCGCGGTTTCTGTATACGTCGCCGACTTTCATATACGCGTTACCGTACGGCGTATTTGCAACCTCTTTTGTGATTTTTGTATTCTTGCCGAGTTCACCGCTTTCTATAAGAAGGGTTCCCGTCATTATCTTTGTAGTACTCGCCTGCTTTCTTTTTCTGTGCATCTCTTTACCGTAAAGCACCTGCCCTGTTTCGGTACAGTAAACGCAGGCGGTTATAGCGTTAAGATAAAGGAAGTAATAGTTTTTGGTAGTAACGATAATGGGCTTTGATACGTACTTTTTCGCAGTATCGTTCCCCTCAACTATTATCCTCCACTTCCCCGTTGTCTTTTTACGGTATTTCTTCGGGAAGGTTAATTCAAGACGCGCGGTTTTCGCTTTTTTCGTTTTATATGTTTTTATAGTCTTATACTTCTTCTTTGACGAATTATAAAGCTGCAGTTTTACTTTGCGCGCAGGCGAGGCAGGTTTAATCTTTACCGTAGCGGTAAGAATATTATTGTATCCCTCGTTAAGCGTTTCGGGAAGGTCTTCAACAACGGTCTTTTTCTTCTTTGCACGCGTTGTTTCGGACGTGGTTTCCTCCTCGGGGTCGCTGTTTTCCTTTTCTTCGTCATTATCCTGAGTAACGGTTGTACTTTCCTTTTTTTCCGCAGAATACGCAGTTAAAGGAGAGCAGGAAGAATATATAAGAATTATTGAGAGTATTAGTGCTAAAAGTCTTTTCATCTTATCATAGTTACGGGCGGAAACAATCCGCCCTTATAATTAGTATTTTGAATTTCCGTATTTCTGAATGTATCTGTAAAGCTTTGACATATCCGACCATCGAATCTTTTTGGATGACGCGCCGAGAACCGTTACGGCATATGTCTTTCCGCCGTATTTATAAAGGCCGGTAAAGCAGGCGCCGCTTCTCGGGGATGAGCCGGTCTTTCCGCCTATATGTCCCTTCCAGCCCTTCATTTTATCAGCTGTTCCGAAGGAATAACTGCGGTGATAATTAACGGATTTAAAAGAGTATCTTGATTTTTTGACAATCTTACGGAAGTCCTTGAGAGTTCCGGCATAGGCAACCGTCTTTGAAAGGTCGTAAGCCGTTGTATAATGCTCTTTATCGGGAAGTCCGTACGAATTAGTATAATGAGTATTTTCAAGGCCGATTTTTTTAGCGGTCTTATTCATACGCTTTGCAAATTTTTTACCCGTTCCGTCAACGCCCCAGGCAAGAAGAACCGCGGCGTCATTTGCAGAGGGAAGCAGCATTGCGTACATAAGGTCTTTATTTCTGAACTTATCGCCTTTTCTGGCATAGAGCCTCTTTTCGGGCGTTCTTCCCGCGGCGGCAACGGTTTTTGACGTTCCGCCGAGTTTGCCCGACTCTATTACGCAGATAGCAGTCATAACCTTAGTCGTGCTTGCAGGCTGGCGGCGGACGTGCATTTTCTTTCCGTAAATTACCTGCTCGTTATCAACGCAGTAAATACACGCCGCTTTTGAGTTAAGGTGAATATGCTCAACGTTTCTTGTAATTACTTTAAATACCCTTGAAGTATATTCTTTTCCCGTTTTGGACTTGTTTATTACAATACGCCATTTACCCTTTGTCTTTTTACGGTATTTTCTCGGTATCGTAATTTCAAGCTTTGCGGTTTTCTTAACGTCTGTTTTATAGGTCTTTACGGTGTTGAACTCCTTTTTAACCGTACGTCTCGGGTCGGCAGGTGTTATTTTAATCTTAAACTTAACATCACCGTCGTACCTCTTATTAATAAATTCTTCAATTCCTTCAACCTCAGTCTTCACAGGCTTTGTCGAGGTCTTTTTCTTTGAAGGCTTTTTTTCCTCCTCCTCAACCGTTTCGGTTACAGTCTTTTCGTCGGTCTTTTTAGTTGCTGCAAACGCAGTCACGGGAAAAGTGGAGAAAAGCATAATAATAACAAGTACAAATGATAAGGGTTTTACTAAGCGGCGCATAAATCTAACCTTTCTTTTTAGTATAGAGAATATGAGAGAAGTGAATACCGTGCACCTCATAATCGCTGAGTTTTTCAGCGGTATAATCATTTTTGTCAAATTCGGGAAAGAACGTGTCGGCGTTTTCCAGGCGTCAAGGGCTTCGGCATATACCCTGCCCCCGCCGATAATAAACGCGTCTTCATCGGATAGTTTAATCGCATTTTCAAGAGAGTTAACGACCTCGGCGCCCTCGGCTTTATAATCGGGATTTGAACTTATCACGATATTCCGCCTGTTCGGCAGCGCCTTCGGGAGGGACTCAAAGGTTTTACGCCCCATAATTACGGTATGACCCGTAGTCGTTTCCTTAAAAAAGCGCATATCCGCTTTAAAGTGCCAGATTAAATCGTTATTCTTTCCGAGTTCAAGATTTTTTCCTACGGCGGCAATAATTGATACTGACATAGATATTCCTTACTGAGCAATCGGGAAGGCAATCTTTCCGAGATGCTGATAACCGATTAATTTAACGTCCTTACAATCCTTTGAATTATCGAACTTGAAGAAATCGTCAACTTCGGGATTAAGCCAGAGTTCGGGCGCGGGAAGGTCGCCCTGCTCGTCCTGGCGTTTAATCTGCTCCTTAATTCCGTCAATTTGGTTAACGTAAATATGAGCGTCCTTAATTGACCAGTCGATAGTTCCCGGCTTTAAGCCCGTAACCTGTGCGAGCATACACAAAAGAGTTGCATACTGAGTTACGTTGAACGGAAGGCCGAGAGGAACGTCGCACGAGCGCTGATGCACCCAGCAGTTGAGTTTTCCATCGGTAACGTCCCATTCGCTGCTCCACACGCACGAGGGCAAAACGGCGGTTGGAACGTAATCGTCCTGCCAGAGCGTCATTACCATGCGCCTGTCGTTAGGATTGTTTTTTATCGTTTCGATGAGCTTCTGCGTCATCTTAAACTTATTTACAATATATCCGTACGCCGTGCCGATAGTGTGGGCGTACTCCTTGCCGAAATCTTTGTGAACCGTAGTTTTTTCAACCTTGCCCGTGTCCTTATTAAAGAGCATCTGCTCAGCTGTCCAGATTCCGTTTTCGTCAATTTCCCACTCGTCCCAGATTCTCACTCCGCGCTCCTGAAGCCAGCGTACGTCGTTTGACTGAGCCTGATAAATCCAGAGCATTTCAAGCACTGCCTGACGGATATAGAGCTGTTTCGTTGTGAGAATAGGATATTCCTCGCTTAAATCAAAATGAAAATGGTGCGACGGAACTTTAATAGTGTTAATACCCGTTCTGTTTTCAACCTCGACTCCCTCGCTGAGTATTCTTCTGCAAAGGTCAAGATAGTCCTTATCCCACTTTGACATAGCTTACTCCTCCTTCCACGGATACTTCTCCTGCAAAGCCATAAATTCGTCATATGTTTCGGCGAAATGGAACTCTTTCTTTAAATCGGAGAAGAAATATAAATACTTGGTTTTCGGATAGTTTATTGTTGCGTTGATAATATCCTCGCCCGAATTCGTTATCGGTCCTGCAGGAAGCCCATCGCATTTATAAGTGTAATACGCCTCATAGGTTTTCTGAGAAAGACCGTAATCGTCACGGAGCGTTTTTGCGTAAAAATAAGTTACGTCAGACTGAAGCTTGGCACCCTTTTCAAGTCTGTTCATAAATACCGAGGCAATATTCGCGGCGCTCTCGTTGGTGAACGCCTCTTCCTGAACAACGCTTGCAAGGGTTAACAGCTCATACAGAGTCATATTATGCTCCTTACAGAACCTGTCCATATCGTCGGTATATCTTGCTTCAAAGGCTTTGAGCATTTCGTCGGCAACTTCCTTTGCCTCGCAGTTCTGCGGAAGGTCGTAGGTTGCAGGGAATAAAAATCCTTCAAGCTCGTAGCCTATAAGCTTATTATCGGGAACGCTGCTGAGAAAATCGTACTCAAAGCCGTCCTTACTCTTGCAAACTTCAAGGAAATCGGCTTTACTGCACACGCCGCTTTCTTCAAGTTTCTGAGCAATTTCAAAAACGTTATAGCCCTCGGGAATCGCAACCTTAACCGTTTTATGAGATAAATCGGGATTATTAAGCTTCTCGGCTATCTCCTCATAACTCATATCGGCAGTAAGTTTGTATTCGCCGTTTATGTATTCAAAATCGGGATAGTGAGAGGTCATCCAGTTTGACCAGAGAGAATCGTTAATAACGATTCCCGCAGCCTTCAGTTTCTGACCTATTTCATACTCAAAATCCTGTTTTTCAATAACGAGGGTGTATTCCTTATTATCCTGCTTAATTCCGTTAATATCGTTATTTGCCGCAGTATAAAGCAAAAACGCTATCGCGCCCAGAATCGCGATAAGAATAATAAACAGAATTACAACAGTAATATTACCTTTTTTACTCTTCTTTTCCATAAAATCCTCAAAATTATAATTATAGAATAAGTCATTTTATATTGTATCATAAAATACATAAAAATCAAGCGTATTATGAATATTGACTAATGCCTTACTTTGATTTATACTGTTAACATCAAACAAAGGGGAAAAGATTTGAACAGATTAAGCAAAATCATAATCTGCATATTGCTTACAGCGTGCCTTACTGGCTGCAGTTTCGGTGTAATTTCGAACGAGCCTCCGTCCCGAAAAGAGGGTGAAGGCTTTATTACCCATATAACTCAGAGCGATACAACCGCAAAAGAGGTTACAACGACAAAACCCTCTACAACAGGGACAACTACTACCGCCGCGGCAACAACTACCACAACAACAGCCGCTTCGGATTCGGATAAAACAACAAAGCCGTCAACAACGCAGAAAAAAGCCGATGATACAACCGTTTCACAAAAAGAAACGAAAAAAAAGAAAAAGAACAATAATAACCCGGTTGCCCCTTCGCCGACGACTCCCGAACCGTCGGATACCACTCAGGAAAATTGCTGTTATCTTACGATAAATTGCAATGTTATAAAGGAAAACTACTACCTTCTGAATTCATATAAATGCGAATACAAAGACGGCGATACGGTTTACGACATACTAAAACGCTCCTGTGAAACAAACGGTATTTCAGTAGGCGAAAAAAACACGGGATACGGAATATACATTTACAGCATAGGCGGATATGACGAAGACTATTTCGGATATAAAAAAGGCGGATGGGTTTACAGACTCAACGGCGAAATGGTAATGAAGTCGGTTGACAACTGCGAGGTGAAAAAAGGCGATAAAATCGTATTCAGCTACGTTATGGCAAATCAGATGAAATAAATAAAAAGAGGTCTCAGACGAGACCTCTTATTTTTATTTGATATTTGAAAGTTCCTGATTTGAACCCGCTTTCATAAACTGCTTATAGCCGTACTTTTTCTTGACCGCTTTAAGGTTCAGTTTAACCTTGCCGCAAGCCATATTACAGATAAGCTTCATAGCGTCGGTTCCGTAATGATACTGGATATGAAGAAGGTCCTTTGTAAACCAGGTGTTATCGGGAAGAACGCAGGTTTTTGCGTTGATAGCCTTATCGGGAGATACGTACTTGCCCTTCGCCTTCTTGCCCTTGAGCTTCTTGCCGTAGTGAGCTACGGTAGCGCCGCCGGAAGCGAACTTTGTATCAATAAGAACGTCGCCCTGCTCCTTGGACTTTGAGGTTACGGGAATTCCCCTGACGCCGTAGTTTGCAAGAATAGCAATCTGAACACCGTGCTTTTTGCAGTATTTGATATTCTTATTGAAGCGTCCCTGAACCTTATGATAAGCCTTGATTTTCTTATAAAGGCCGCTCTTCTTGTCAAGGAAACCTATCTTTGACATCTGTTTTACGCAGGCGTTGAAATCTTCATAGGCAACGCATTCCCAGTATGCGGGGATATTGCCTATCCAGTTTTTAATCGTGAGCATAAACAACTTTTTAAGGAGCTTTTTGTTTTTAGCTACCTTATTCAGATTGTCAACCGCAACGCCTATTCTGTAATCGCCGAGAGCGCCGATAGCTTTAAATAAAGTCGCCTGGCTTCCGCCGTCATACTCGGTTTCCATATGCTTAAGGTATGCAAGAACCTCTTTTTTATTAAGCCTGATATCAAATCTGAGAAGTCTTGCAACCTCTACGCCCTGAATAGCGGGGTTTACAAATACAAGACGCTCTATGTCGCCTTTTGTCTTATAAGCGTCGATATATGCGGACATAACTGCGCCGCCGAGCGAACATCCCATAAGCGTTACCTTTTTTGCGCCCGTCTTTTTCTTGATTTCAACAATCATACTTCTGAGGATTTTTGCGGTATGACGAACATCAAGACGCCAGTCATAGTTAAAGGCATAGACGTTCTTTGCGCCGTAAGTATCGCAGAGCTGGTGAGCTATTCCTCTTTCTGCGTTAGTCTGGTCCTGCCAGTATTCCTTATGTTTTGAAAGCGGAGTAGTCCAGTAGTTATTAATGCCCTGCCCCTTCGGTGCGTTACCGTTTTTATTACAGTTAAGACCTGAGCTTTCAAAATATTTTCCGAGTTCTTTAAACAGTTTGGTATAGTTGCACTTACGGGTATCCGTAAAGAGCTTAACCGCCTCGGACATAATGCCGGAATTTGTAAGAAGTGACTTAATGTCAAGGCCGTAGCCTTCCATTAACTCCTCGTCCTCGGTTCCGACGTTTTTATAAAGGTCGTTACCGCCGAGGCCGTGGATAAGAATTACGGGCGTTTTAACATCTTTTGCAAATGCTATGCTTGTTACGCTGAAAACCATAACGAAAGCCATAATAACGCTCATAATCTTTATAAGGCGCTTTTTCATATTCTCATATCCTTTCAGATTTAACTTGATATAAGTATAGCATTAATAAAAAATATAGTCAATTATTATTTAAGAAGCGGAAGATTGCACTTTTTACAGCGGTCGGCCGTGATATCGTTTTCAGTGCCGCAGCTCACGCAGGCAATATACGGAGCTTTTGACTTATCGTAAAGCTCGTACGGGAAGTTGAACTGAGGATGATACTTGAATCTGTCGCCCTCGTTGAGATAATTATACGCCCAGACCTTGGATTTACTCGTTTCTCTTATCTTCTTAGTCTTTCCGTCGTCGGTTTTTGCATAGACGATATACTCAGTATAAGTTGAATCAATACCCGAATCGTTATTGTTTTCATGACGTAGTTTTGACTTCTTCTTGGTAACGACCGCCTCGTAAGTATTTTCCGCTCTGCCTTTAATAAAACCGTAAATAGCAAAAATCAAAAATATTACCGAAACTATACCGCCGTATTTTACAGCGTCCGCCGTTTCCATTTTATCGCTTACAAAGCTGTAAACTGTAAATCCTATAAGAGGTATCGGAACGAGTATTGCCGAAAATATTTTCGCCGCCTTGCGGTTCTTTTTTACCGCGGCAAGGATTTCGGGGTCATTCACCCTGCTTGAAAATCCGAGGGACGGCAGCGCAAAAGAATTGTCATACTGCTGATATACGCTGTTTTCTTCAACGGCGGCTCCGCAGTTTTCGCAGAATTTTGCGCCGTCTTTCAGTTCGCTTGAACAGTATCTGCATTTTCCTGCCATACGTTTCTCCTTATTTAACCTTAATCTTAACGGTTACGGTTTTTACGCCTTTTTTGTAATACTTATTACCGGCGGCGGTAACCTTAAATTTTATTTTATATGAACCCTTTTTAATGCCTTTCTTTAGGGTAATCTTACCGGTCTTTTTATTGATAGTTATTTTAGCGTAACCTTTGGTCTTTTTATAAGTAACTTTTCCCTGTGCCTTACTTACCGCGATAGCTTTTTTAAGGGCAATAGTCTGATTACCCTTTTTGAGTTTGGCATACTTAACAACGGGTTTCTTGGCCTTTACGGTAACAGGATTCTTAACTTTATCGCCCATTACTATCGGGAAGGTAAACTTTTTAGTTCCCTCAAAATAATCGCCTACAAGAGTAATTTTAACGGTAGCTGTACCGGGATATACGTTGTCGATAAATTTAACCTTGTAGTATTTCTTGTCAAGCGGACCGTCGGCAGTAGAAACATTTACTTTCGGCTTTTTGGCTTTACCGTCAAAGGTGTATGCGGCAGCTTCTATTGAAGCGTCTACGCTAAGAATCGGGAAACCGGGTTCCTTCTTGCCGCATTTTGAGCACTTTGCGTAAGTCATTCCGCTTTTTCCGAAGGACGCCTTATCAGTGGTCATTACCCAGTTGTGCTCGCCGCCGTCGGTACATACATTTGATTGTTCGGGGTTTTCGCTCTCGGCAAGAACTACTACTGAGCCGAACGGAAGCATTGCAATTACAAGCATTATTGACAGTATTACCGATAATAATTTTTTCATAAATTTTCCTCCTTAACGCAGTATTCCCACGACAGTTGCCGTGGGAATATACTTTTAAACATTTGTTAATTTCTGGTCTTTATCAGCTTTAATAAACTGCTTATAGCCGTACTTTTTCTTAACCGCCTTAACGGTATACTTAACCTTGCCGCAGGCAAGATTAGCGATAAACTTAGAAGCCTTTGTATCCTTCCTGAACTGCATATGCTGAACGTCCTTAATGAACCACGTGCTGTTAGGAACTACGCAGGTCTTTGCATTGATAACCTTATCGGGCGATACATACTTGCCCTTAGCCTTCTTGCCCTTGAGCTTCTTGCCGAAATCGGCAACGATAGCGCCGCCGGAGGCACGCTTTGTATCAATAAGTCCGTCGATATGGTTATTCTGCTTTGAAGTTACGGGGATACCCGGCTCGCCGTAGTTTGCAACAATGGCAACCTGGGCGCCGTGCTTTTTAACGTATTTTACGTTTTTCTTAAAGTGTCCCTGAACCTTATGATAAGCCTTAATCTTCTTATAAATGTCGCTCTTCTTGTTGAGAAGGCCTACTTTGCTTGAATATGCTACGGCGTCGTCAAATACGTCGTACGGGATGCACTCCCACAGACCTACAACGTTGCCGAACCAGGGTTTGATAACCTTAGTTACAAGCATTTTCTTATTCTTTTCGCTCTTGCTGATTTTCGCAAAGTTTGCAGCGGCAATTTCTACTCTCTTATCGCCGAGAACCTTAACGACCTTCATAATCGTTTCCTGAGTGCTGCCGGGGTTTGCGCCCTGCATACCGTCAAGATACTTCATTACGCCCTTTTTCGTAATCTTGATATCGCCGGCGTACATTCTTGTTACGTCAACGCCGTACATAGCGGGATTTACGAAAAGATATCTTGTAACGTCGTTTTGCTTTTTATAAGCGTCCATATAAGCCGAAAGCACGGCTCCGCCGAAGGAACAGCCGACAAGGGCTACCTTCTTAGCGCCGGTTCTCTTTTTAACGGCTTTTATCATTTTATTGAGCTGCTTCGCGCTCTGTCTTGCGTCAACACGCCAGTCATAGTTGAACGCATAAACGTTCTTTGCTCCGTGGGCAAGACAAATCTGTCTTATAAGTCCCCTTTCGGAAATATCGGCACTCTCCCAGAAATCCTTATGCTTGGACATAGGAGTTTCCCAGTAGTTGTTAATGCCCTGTCCCTTTTTCGGGTTACCGTTTTTATCAAGGTTAAAGGCGTTACCTTTAACATACTTCCCGAGCGCGTTGCAAAGCGCCTTGAAATCGTACTTTTTCTCGTTTGATAAAAGCTTGATAGCCTCGCTTAAAACGCCGTCGGCGGTAAGTAAATCGGTAATTTCGCCGAGGCCGAGGTTTTTAATCTCGCTTTCATCCTCTGTTCTGACGT
>CAJOER010000040.1 GCA_905233805.1 uncultured Eubacterium sp.
GAAATAGTTTCCGTATCCGTTCACGCTATTGACCGTTTTGATAAAATCGCTCATAAAAGGCGCGATACAATCGCCGTATGGGGCGACGGAAACCTTGGATATATTACCTCGCTTTTCCTTAAATACACTTTCCCCGAAAGCAAGATTGTAGTTTTCGGTACAGTCAGAGAAAAACTTGCCGACTTTACTTTTGCCGATGAAACCTACCTTGTAAACGAGGTACCCGAAGGCTTTACCATGGACCACGCATTCGAGTGCGTAGGCGGTAACGGAAGCCCTATTGCTATTGAGCAGATTATAGGCCTTATTAAGCCTGAATCCACTATTTCAATTCTCGGCGTTTCCGAATATCCCGTGCCCGTTAATACAAGAATGATTCTTGAAAAGGGTATAAGAATGTTCGGTTCGTCACGTTCCGGCGTTGCCGATTTTCAGCGTACAGTCGATATGTATGTAAAGCATCCCGAAATCATTGATTACCTCGGTAACCTTGTAAGCTCGGTTAACGTTGTAAGACGTACCGCGGATATCAAGGATGCGTTTGAAAAGGATACCAAAAAGGCGTTCGGAAAAACGATAATGAAGTGGGAAGAGTAGTGTGGTTTTAATGAAAAGATTAATAAGCGCGGTTCTTGCTTTAACACTTGCCTTAAGCGTGTTTTCAATGCCCGCTTACGCTCAGGCGGCGAGCATTGACCCGCCCGGAAAGCTGTATTCAACTAAACTGAGCAACAGTTCCGCGAAACTCAGCTGGCCTCCGGTTCCCGGCGCTAAAAGATACAACATTTACCGTTCAAAAGAAAAAGACGGAAAATATAAGTTAATTGAGATTTATTTTTACAAAGTCAAAGCAGTTAATAAAAACAATGTTAAAAGCGCTTATTCGGACCCCGCTAAGGTTGACCTTAAAAATATGAAAAAGAACACTATGAACGGTTCTTTTCAGATTGTGTTCAACAAAAAGGGATTCAGTTACAATAAAAAGAATAAACAGTACAAAATTACAGGCGTTGTCTGCGACCCGGTTCTCGTTAAAGAATCAGTCGCAAAAAAACTGAAGCCCGGTTCAAAGTTTACTGTAAAATATCAGCTGGATAAAAACTCTTTTGTTACCGAGACGTTTAAAGCATACGCCGAGGACGGCTGCTGGGACAAGGAGTATATTGCAGTTAAAACCGTTAAGGCGGAGATTTATAACAGGAAAACAAAAAAAACGACTCACAAAAAAAGGCTCCACCGCTTTTCGGCATTGAGAAAAGACGAGTTCTTCAGATACGGGAGCTTTTACGTGCTGATTAACGACGCCAACGAAACGGTTGACAATTACGCAACAGCCCGAAACGTCACTATCTATATTAACGGAAAAGAACCGGTAATGTGGGAAAACGACGGCGAAAAATGGCTTTTTGCCGATTCTTACGGCACTAAATTCAAAAAAGATGAAGGCTATAAGGATGCAAGGCTCGGCGTACACGTTAAAGACTGGTATGTTAATTCATACGACAACTGCAGAGTTGTAGGATAATAAAAAAAGCTGTCTCGTTTGAGACAGCTTTTTATTTATTGTTTTTTCGGCTTCCAGATTTTTGAGGAAAGCTTTGCGTAAAGCACGTCGTAAACCTCTGCTATCGCGCAGGTTATCGCAAAGGAAAGTATTACGAAAACGTATCTGTGCGCGTGCGAAATGCCCATCTCATGCAGTATTATTAACGGAATTCTCTGGAGAATATAAATGCTGAATATATGGTCGCCGAACCAGCTTAAAAGATTGCTCTTTATTTCCACCTTCATAGTGAATATCACAACTGCGGCAACGAACATAAATCCGTAAACGGTGTAGAATATCAGATGCTTATAGCTCAGCTGTTTAGTGTAAACGTAAAGCACCGCAACGGCTGCAACTGCTGCAAGATAAACAATATCGTTTTTCATAACGATTTTTTCTATGTATTCTTTGAAATACGAATACCAGAAACCGAGAACAAAGAGCAACGCCGTATCCCACCAATAAGATTCTTTTCCTATAAAGTACAGTCCGACAATAAACGCGGCGGTTAAAACCGACAGGATAATGATATTGATAATATAATATTTTTCGTTTTTTAAACGTCCTATGAAATAAAATGAGATAAATGTAAGAATGTAAAGCGAAAGTGTTACAAAAATAAACCAGGTCGATTGCCCTATGCCGTCCCAGGCAACGATTGATAACAATATTTTCTTTATTGTCAGCCCTTTGCCGAGGCATATCGCAAGTATCAGATAAAACAATGAGGTGATATTGTAATTAAGAAAAAGATTCGGGAAACGCTTGGTTGCAATTGATTTTACGTATGTGTTTTTGCGCTTTTTTATCTGCTCCATAATCCCGTAACCGGAATAGAAAAGGAACATAGCAACAACCATTTGTCCTATGTGGTTCTGCATTACTCTGTATGCATCGTCAAAAAAGCCGGTCATGTAATTTGAAAAATAACTGACAGCATGGCTTAAAAAGACAAGAATAACGAAAATTCCTTTAATTGCCGCCGTGCCGTCGCGGGATATGTAGTTCTTATTGAATTCATTCGGCTTGCTAACAGTCGAGGAGCCGATAATTATCATCATCAGTATAAGAATAAAAGCAAACATCTTTTCACCTCACGTGTATTATAGCATAAATAATTCGGATTGTAAAATGCAATAATTGTATTTAAAATTACTATTCTAAAATATTATATTGAAATTTGTAATAAATAGTGTTAAAATACTATATGTGTAATTTTGCGTTATTGTCATATACTACATTTGAGGTGTAGCTATGTGTGATAACGCTGAAGAAAAAGATGTGCAGGAAAATGAAAAGGAACGCGAGAGCGCCTTTGAGTCCGGCTCAATAACCGTAATGAAGGACGGGCATTTTATTCACTGCCTTACCATTATCGGCCAGATTGAAGGGCATATTATTCTTCCGTCGCACAATAAAACAACTAAATACGAGCATGTTATCCCTCAGCTTGTCGCTATTGAGGAGAGCAGGGAAATTGAAGGTCTTCTGATTATTCTCAATACCGTCGGCGGCGATGTTGAAGCGGGGCTTGCTATTGCCGAGCTTCTCTCCACCATGAATACGCCTACCGCGTCTTTGGTTCTCGGCGGCGGCCACTCTATCGGCGTACCTCTTGCCGTAAGCTGTAAAAAGAGCTTTATAGCCAAAAGCGCAACGATGACCGTTCACCCCGTGAGAATGAACGGAACCGTTCTCGGCGTTCCGCAGACTCTGTCTTATTTTGAAAAAATGCAGGACAGAATCATCCGCTTTGTTGAGAGCAATTCAAAAATCAGCGCTGACGATTTCCGCGCGCTTATGATGAAAACGGGCGAGCTTATTATGGACGTCGGGTGCGTTCTTGACGGGGAAGAGGCTGTTTCCTGCGGACTTATTGACGAACTCGGAGGACTGAGCGACGCGCTTGATTTTCTCAATATGAAAATTGAGGAGGGTAACGATGCTTTACACGGTAATGAATCTTGATACGGTTCTGCTCCCGCCGGAAAACGTAAAACGAACGGCGGCAATAATGTCGAGCAATCCGTATGACTATATAAGGGCAGGGTATTATCTTGATAACGCCTCGCTCTTCGGAGGAGAAAACAATGTCGATTATAACTGCAATTTTAAACGCCTTGCTTCAGGCAATAGGCTGGATATTGCCGATTAGCGAATCCGGGCACAGCGCGATATACCACGATTTCGCCGGAATAGCCGACGGCTCGGTATGGCTTGTAACCGGGCTGATACATATAGGCATTTCAATAGGAATCTTCCTCGCCTCTTTCGGTATATTCAAACGCCTTTCGCTTGAATTTGCAAATACGGTTAAGGAACTGTTTAAAAGACAGTTAAGTATTAAAGAAAGAACGCCTTCAAGAAATATGCTGTATATGGTAATGCTCTCGTTTTTACCCATGTTTCTCTGGCTTATCCCGATTAAGCATTACGGCTTTTTATACACTCTTCTGCGTTCTCTGAGCTTTAACGGAACAATACTTGACGAAGGTATTTTTATTGCGTTTACAGGTCTTCTTATCTTCCTTGCGGTTAAGCAGATGACCGTTTCAAGAAATGACAAGCCAATATCAATAGTTCCCGCGCTGGTTGTCGGTTTTGCAAGCGTAATACTTATACCTACCGCAGGCTTTTCTCTTACCGCGGGAGTCTTTACGATACTCGCTCTTTTCGGAGTTATGAAAAACACGGCTTACAGATACGCCCTTGTTATGAGCGTTCCCGTTCTTCTTGTAATGGGTATTATTGAGGCCGCTACTTCCAAATATTCAGCGGGCGTAATTGAAATTATCCTCGGAATTGTAATATCGGTTATTGCAGCATTTCTCTGTACACGTTTATTAAAGTTTATTATAAAAAAACAGTATCTAGGTTATTTTGCGTACTACGATTTGGGACTCGGCGTTCTCGCCGCTATAATCGGCGCAATACAGTTAATTGTAAGAAACTAAACAGGCAGGAATTTTAAATGGCTGAAAAAAAGACTACAAAAAAATCCTCCAAGGCAGCTCAGGAGGAACTTGAATTAAAAAATGAAAATAACGCGCGAATAGTATCAATAGTGATATTCGCTGTTTCAGTGCTGTTCTTTTTTATCGCGGTGCTGAGAGGCGAGGGCGTCTGGGAAGCGATACATAACGTCTATATCGGTATTTTCGGCTGGATGGCATGTATTGTTTGTCCGTTCCTTTGTGTTGTGTATTCTTTCCTTTTTACCGTTAAGAAAACGGAAAGAAAGTTTACGTTTGAAATAATACTTATCGCTATACTTGTTCTGCTTATACCGACCGCAATCCACGTGTTTATAAACGATACGGGCGCGGTGTTCAAAACCGCTATTCCCGAAGCGTTTAAAGAAGCACCCGGCACATTTAACGGCGGCTTTATCGGCGCGCTGTTCGGCTGGCTTCTTCTCACTATGGGCAAGGCGCCGGCGGTCGTTGTAACGCTTCTGCTTGCCTTTGTGGACGTTTTACTCCTTTCCAAGGCGACGGTTAACCAGTTCTTTAAAAACACGGCAAAGCCCGTTAAATACGCCGTAGAAAAGGCAACTCCGTACATAGAGGACGTACGTGAGAGAAGAAGAACAAGAAACATCGACGTTTTCCTTGACGACGCTCCGCCTTCAATGAACGGCGACATTAAGGACAATCAGGATAAACCGAAGAAAAGGAAAAAGAAAAACAGTACCGACGTTCCGCTTGAAAGCGACGATATGACCGATATTATCAACGAGATTAATCAGTCAACAAGACGCAATCAGGAACAGCGTGAGCAGCCTAATAAATCCATTGACGATATTGTTAAGACCGCGAGTGAGGACAAACCCAAGGAAGAGAAGGCTCCTCAGCCTGTTCCCGAGTTTAATGTCAGCGACGAGGATATGAACAAAACCGTCGCCGAATATAAGCTACCGCCGATTGACATCCTTTCCGTTTCAAAGCCGAAGAGCGCGAAGGACGTAAGCGCCGAGCTTAAAAACACGGCTGAACTGCTTATCAATACTCTTGCCTCTTTCGGTGTTGCGGCTGAGATTACCGATATTTCGCGCGGCCCCACGGTTACAAGATACGAGCTTAAACCTGCCGCGGGCGTAAGAATATCAAAGATTGAAAATCTTTCAAAGGAGATTGCGCTTAACCTTGCGGCAACCAATGTCCGTATTGAAGCACCTATTCCCGGAAAGGCAGCTGTCGGAATTGAAATCCCGAACAGCGTAAAGAATATGGTATCAATGCGCGAGGTTATCGATACCTCCGAATTTGACGCGCAGAGGTCGCTTCTTTCCTCCGCAATCGGTAAGGATATTGCGGGTAATATCGTATTCTGCGACGTTGCAAAAATGCCCCACCTTCTTATTGCAGGTACTACCGGCTCGGGTAAATCCGTATGTATGAATTCAATTATAGTATCAATCCTTTACCGAGCTAAACCCGACGAGGTTAAGTTCCTTATGATTGACCCGAAGAAGGTTGAATTCTCAAAATATGAAAATATTCCTCATCTTCTTGTACCCGTTGTTACCGACCCGAGGAAGGCGAGCGGTGCGCTCGGCTGGGCGGTTGCCGAAATGCTTAAACGTTATCAGATGTTTTCGGATACCGGCGTAAGGGATATTTCGGGTTACAACAAGTACGTCAAAAAGCATAAAGATATGGAGCCTATGCCGAAAATCGTTATCTGCATAGACGAGCTTGCCGACCTTATGATGGCGGCGCCAAAAGAGGTTGAAGATTCAATCTGCCGTCTTGCGCAGATGGCGCGTGCTGCGGGTATGCACCTTGTTATCGCAACCCAGAGGCCGTCGGTTGACGTTATTACGGGTCTTATTAAAGCTAATATTTCCTCAAGAATCGCGCTTACGGTTTCGTCCGCGATAGATTCAAGAACAATTCTTGATACCGGCGGTGCGGAAAAACTCCTCGGCCGCGGCGATATGCTCTATTCACCTATCGGCGCAAGCAAGCCCCTGCGTGTTCAGGGCTGCTTCATTTCCGACGAGGAGGTTGAAGAACTTTGCGAATTCGTTAAGAATCAGGGCGAAAGCCAGTACAGCGAGGAAATCAGCAAGGAAATTGAAAACAGAGCAGTTCAGGAGAAAGGCTCGTCCGGCGCGTTTGACGATGTTGAGGGCGGCGAAAGCCTTGACCCGCTGTTTGAGCAGGCGGTTGACGTTGTACTTGATAACGGAAGGGCCTCAACCTCTTTCCTTCAGCGTAAGCTCGGAGTAGGTTATTCCCGTGGTTCAAAGATTATGGACCAGCTTGAAGAAAAAGGAATAATTGGACCTCAGGACGGTGCAAAGCCGAGAGAAATCAGAATTAATAAGCAGCAGTGGATTCAGATGCAGGCAAACGGACCCGCTCCCGAAGAGATACCGTTTACTGCCGAGAATACCGAGCAGATGAGTTTTGAAACCGAGAGTGTTGAAGAAGTAATTGACGACAGCTTTTTCGATTCGGATTTGACTGACGAAGATACGCAGGACGATTATTAATTAAACCATGAATAATTTCCTTCCCGTTAATAAAAACGATATGCTCGAAAGGGGATGGGACGGCGTTGATTTTGTATATATCAGCGGCGACGCCTATGTTGACCATCCCTCCTTCGGAGCGTCAATAATTACAAGAGTTCTCGAAAAAGAGGGCTTCAAAGTAGCCGTACTAAGCCAGCCCGACTGGCATAGCACGGCTGATTTTGTTCAGTTCGGAAAACCGAAACTTGCGTTTTTAATATCGTCAGGAAATATAGATTCAATGGTTGCGCACTATACCGTAGCAAAGAAAAAGCGCTCCTTTGACGCCTATACCGCGGGCGGAAAAACGGGAAAACGTCCCGACCGCGCGGTTACCGTTTATACTAAAATCGTAAAGGAAGTCTATCCCGACGTTCCCGTAATTATCGGCGGGCTTGAGGCGTCGCTCAGGCGCTTTGCCCACTACGACTACTGGGAAGATAAGGTTAAACCGAGCATACTTATTGATTCGGGCGCCGATTTGCTCATTTACGGAATGGGTGAAAAGCAGAGCGCCGAAATAGCGCGCAGGCTGAAAAACGGTGAAAAGATTGAAGATATAAAAGATGTAAAGGGCACGGCGTATAAAGTTGACGTAAGGGAAACGCCATATACGGGAAGAGAGTGCCCGAGCTTTGAAAACGTTAAAACGAGCAAGACCGAATATGCCAAGGCGGCGCGTATTCAGCAGGACGAACAGGACCATATCAGGGGCAAGGCTCTTAAACAGAAACACGGTAAGATTATGCTCGTTCAAAACGAGCCTATGCCGCCGCTCACTACCGAAGAACTTGACGGGGTTTACGCTCTGCCGTATACGAGGACTTATCACCCCTCGTATGAAAAATTCGGCGGCGTTCCCGGGCTAAGCGAGGTTGAGTTTTCGATTACTCATAACCGCGGGTGTTTCGGCGCGTGCAACTTCTGCTCGATAGCCTTCCACCAGGGAAGATACGTTACTTCAAGAAGCAGGGAGAGCATTATTGAAGAAGCATCGACGCTTACGAAGCTGCCCTCTTTTAAAGGGTATATCCATGACGTGGGAGGTCCCACCGCAGATTTCAGGCAGCCCTCCTGCGAGTATCAGAAGGAACACGGACTCTGCGCAGGTAAAAAATGCCTTGCGCCGAAGCCCTGCAAAAACCTTGTTGCCGACCACGGCGAGTACCTTGATATTCTGCGCTCGCTGAGGAAACTTGACGACTGCAATATCTGCTTCCT
>CAJOER010000041.1:0-7539 GCA_905233805.1 uncultured Eubacterium sp.
ACCTGCGGCGATTACCTGATAAATCATATTCTGCCCGAACATACCGACGAGGTAGCCGAACAGCTCTTTTCCTGTATAGGTGTTTTTATAAACCTTTGTTTCCATACGTTTTCTCCTTTTCCTGCGCCTGAAAGCGCACCTTAATATAAATATTTTAACAGAAATAATAAACAATATCAAGAAGTAATTATATGAACTGACTCCCTTTGATTTTTAATACTTGATTAAAGCGATTTACGGTGATATAATAGTTACTGTTAAAAATAATTGTCCAAGGAGATATTAATATGACTATTGAAAAGATAAAAGACGGCGCTTCACTCACCTATGTTGTTGAAGGAAGGCTGGAAACGACTACCGCTCCCGAGCTTGACGCCGCCGTAAAGACTGACACCGACGGAATAAGCGAGCTTATTTTCGATTTTTCAAAACTTGATTACATATCATCCGCAGGACTCCGCGTTCTTCTTTCCGCACAGAAGAAGATGAACGCTCAGGGCAGTATGAAAATTACAGGCGCTAACGAAATTGTTAAAGAAATCTTTGACGTTACGGGCTTTTCGGACATACTTACAATAGAATAAAAAAATAAGCGGGGCGCGTGAAGCACCCCGTTTTTTATTAATACTTATTATGTACTTCTTCGGCGAAGCAGAGGAAGTCTTTTATTTTTATCTCCGTTCCGTCGTCAAGGATTGCGGTACCTGTCATTTTTCCGAACACCTGATGCTGGTCGGTTACGATAGCTTTAAGGTCAATCTTTGCGCTTCTGTCAATAATGGGAACGAAATCCATTTCAAAGCGTCCGTCCGACGAGGTAAACGTCCACGGGTCAATATAGTTTTCGCTGATATTGAACTTAACGTCGTCAAACTTATGCGCCTTGCCGTTATAGAAAATAGTGTTTTCGCTCGCCGCGGAGGTGTTGCCGAAGCCGTAGCCGATATTGAAGCCGAACGGAACTCCGTCAACCTGACCCGAACCGCTGCCCCAGTACCAGTAATTGTCATAAGTCCATACGCCGCGTCCCCAGTCAAGTCCGCCGAAATCGGTTTCGGGGTTGAGGTTATAGGTAATACCGTCATACATAATTCTTCCGCTTGCGCGCATGGGGTTAATCTTCTGATTATAATAGAATGCCTGCGGGTCCTCGTCCCACGGAGTAGCAATTACCATTGACTCCTCGGGGATATCATAAAGCTTGATGCAGCAGCGTATTCCCTTTCCGCCGTCGAAAGAGGGATAGTCCATACGAAGAATTCTGTGGTCGCCGCGGTTGAGAAATTCAACGGCAAGCTTTGAGTTTCTGAACGAAACGTCGCCTTCTTTGGTTGAGGAGGGCATATGGAATTTTCCGAGCGGGAAAGGTACGATAATGCTCGCGGTCTTATCTACGGCATTTTCAAGATTAATAAACGTAATGCTGTTAAGTCCGAGATAGCCGAGGTCTGATACAGTCATACAAAAAGCGAACTTATGCTCGTTTGAGATTATGTAGTAGTAGTCCCACTCTTTAATTCTGTACGCAGGCTTTTTAATTGCCTTTCTGTCATAAATCTGGATATATTTTCTGCTCCAGCCGGGCTCGATGAGTTTTCCGTCGCCGTTAAGCAGTCTGTGTTCTACCGTTACTTCATGGTTTCTCAAGTAAATCATCCTTTCAAAAAATAATAGAAGTGTTTCTGACACTTCTATTATCGCACATAGTTATAAAAAATTCAATACAAAATCAATCTTTTGTTATCATAAGTTTTAACGCAAGCTGTGAGGCTCTTACCATTTCGTCAACGGTTGTGAATTCGTCGGTCGCGTGGCAGTTATTCATAGCCGTTGCAACTACTATTCCCTCAAGCCCGTATTCGCAGAATACGTTGTTATCCGAGCCGCCGAAGGTGGGATAGGTTTCACCGCTGAGACCAAGCTCATTACAGCATTTTTTAAAGCGTTTTATAACCTCGGCGCTGTCGGGCGTATCAAAGGCGCTGACCGCCTTTTCGTATTCAAAGTTAACCTTTGCACCGATTTCTGCCGCGGCAGTTTCGCAGATTGATTTTACCTCCTGCATTCTCGATTCGGCTTTATCATAATCAAAGCTGCGGATTTCGCCCTTGATTTTACAAAGAGGAGGCACGATATTAGTGGCTTTACCGCCCTCAATTATTCCGACGTTTGCGGTTACGCCCTCTTCAACGTCTCCGCACGGGATAAGCGTTACGGCTTTCGCCGCCGCCTTGATTGCGTGAACGCCCTCGGAAGCAGCAAATCCCGCGTGCGCCGCTTTACCGACAAATTCGGCGGTATAGCTGAGTATAACGGGAGCCGCGGAAGCAGCCGTTCCAACCGCGCCGTCCATATCGAAAACGTAGGCGTCCTTTGATTTCAGTTTTGAAAAATCGAAGAAGGAAACACCTCCGCAGTGGCTCTCCTCGCTTACGGTAAACACAAGCTCGAGCGGTCTGTGAGGGATACCGTTTTCTTTAATAGTTTTAAGCGCTTCAAGAATTGACGAAACGCCCGCAAGGTCGTCCGAGCCGAGAACCGTAGTACCGTCGGAGGTAATGGTTCCGTCTTCGTGCTCAATAGCCTTCTTGCCGAGCGCGGGAGTAACCGTATCCATATGCGCGGCGAAAAGTATCGGCTTGCGGTCCTCTCTGCCCTCAACAAAGGCGTAGAGGTTCCCCGTAGTTCCGCCGAGCTTTTCCCCTGCGTCGTCCTCCTCGGCAGTAATACCGAGAGAAGCGAGATAATTCTTTATATAATCGCAGACAAGCCTCTCGTCAAGCGAGGGGCTGTCAAGCGATACTAATTCTTTAAATGTTTCAATGAGCCTTTTGCCGTTAATCATATTATTTAACCTTAATCTTTTTTGCCTTTGACCATGAGGAAAGATAAACTACGTTCCCCTTTTGATAATATGTTCTTATTCTTACATAATAAACCTTTTTGGATTTAAGTTTTTTAATAGTGTATGAGGCTTTCTTAGCGCCTTTTACGTTTATTGTTTTAGCACCCTTGAAATTCTTTTTCAGGCTGTATTCTATACGGTAACCCGATACTTTTCCTTTGGGGCGTTTCCACTTAACAACAATCGCTTTCTTCTTGGCGGTAAGCTTTGAAATCAGGGTTTTATTAACGTTTACCTTCGTTGTGGGAATAGTCGTATCCGAGGACGACTGATTGCTTACGCTGATATTTACAATATATGAGGCGGTATAATTACCCTTGCCCTTAATAGTGAGCTTATATCCCGTAGACGTTTTTTCACACTTTTCGGTAAAGTCTTTATCTTTAACGAGCGTCCTTGTTCCGTACTTTGCGGTATAGGTAATAACGCCGTTGCTGATTTTAACGTTTTCAAGTTTGACGCCTGCAATACTAATCGGCTGAATTGCGTAAACCATTTCAATAGTTCCCGTGCATCCGCCAATGCCCTGAATTGTTACCTTCGCTTCGCCAGCGTCGGTATTATTTGAATAAGGTCCTATCTTATAGTCAACGCCTTTTTCAAGATAGTCGTCTATGCCGTCGGTATTCGAAGGATAAACGGGAGAACCCGTATAATCAACAGGTTTAGTACAAATCGCCTTGCCGTCAAGGTAAGAAATATCGTACTTCTTGCCGATTGAATAATTAAACGTGGTTTTTGTACCGCCGGTAACATATGCGCTTGACTGCATTCCCGTGAGGGTAATCGTTCCGCTGTCACCGTAATTAAGACCGCCAGAAGATGAAACGGTAAAATCGGTATTCGGAACTAATTTAATCTCGCCTACGCTGATACCGCCCATATGACCGACATAGTAATCCGCAGCGGTCTTAAACGTTCTGATAGGTTTCGGATAATAGTTAAACGTAGCCGCCGAGCGGGTGATTTTCGCAAGATTGATTTTTCCTATTTCAAAGGCGAAACAGTAATTTCCGCAGTAGTTGCCGAAAAAGCTGATATCACACCAGTAACTTCCCATTTTTTTAAGCTCTGCCGCGGTTGTTTCGGAACTGTCAGTATAATACGATACGGTATAATCCCTGCCGGCTTCAAGAACGTTATCGTAACCGTCGACAATATAAATCTCGGGCGTAATAACTTTTCCCGTATATGAGGAGATTACCTGAATATCGCGCTCGCGGTAGTTTTCCGAGGAATTGCTCATATTACGGGGTTCAATTTTAAACGGAATTGACTGCACGGTATTATTTGCGCCGATTATATTAATTGCATAACCGCTTACCTGAGTACCGTTGACGAAGGAGGTACCGTCAGCCCCGCCGACTCTGTACTCCTTGCCTGCAATCATATACGGGAGTATAACGTCAAATTTTGAGTCTATACCCGTATAGTCAAAGCCTTCTACCTCCTGAAGAAGAACCTTGCCGTTCTCATCAATGGCAATAAGAAAGCTCTTATTAAGGTCGGTATAAATATAGGCTATCTGTTCGCCCTTGCCGACGCCGTAATTTGTAAACCTTCTTATAATAAATCCGTGCTGAGTCTCTTCAACTGCCGAACTCAACATACTCATGGGAATCTCATAGTCCTCAACGGAGCTTATGTTTTCCTGCGCATACCAGTCGCGAAGCTGTTCCTTTACGGTTTCGCTCTCATGCTGGCCGAAATCGGAATACGGCATCTGGTGGTTATCGGGGCTGAATTCATCGCTGCCCGAACCCTTAAGGAAATATCCGTATTCGTTCATATCGATTTCCTTAATTGAATGCTGGGACGCGAAGGTAGTATCAACCTGATACCATCTTGCGCCGTCTGCCTTAACGCCGTCGTCAAGCCAGATATAATTCCACTCGTGAGGGTCGTGGCCGTTTCCGCTTTGTTCGGTATTGTCGCCGTCGACAATCCTGCAAGGTATTCCCTGCTTCATACAAAGAATATAAAACAGTTTTGAATAGCCTTCACAGACCGCGAGTCCCTGATTAGGAGTTTTGATTATCTTCTCTCCCGAAAGGATTGTTTTATAGCTTGAATCGTATTCGTCAATGCCTTTATTGTCTTTGATAAGCGAGCCGTATATTGCCCCGTATGCGGAATGGGAGCGCTTGAACCTCGCGTCAAGCTCATTAAACTCATTATTGAATACAGCGTGGTCATAGGTTGCATTTCTTACAACAAAATCGTAAATTGTTTTAACCTTCTGATATTCCGTCATACTGTCGCTGAGGTAATTGCGCGTAAAGCTATCTGCAAAACTGTCGATTAATTCCTCTTCCTCTTTGCTTGTATAGTAATTGAAATTGAATTCAATTTTAAAAGTATAAACAGCCTGTTCGTTTTCGTGTCTGATTGTATAATCCCAGTCAACGGTGTTAGCCTCATTATTTATGGAGTTATAAAGATAATCGCCGAGATACGGGTCGGGCGTATTCGTATACTGCTTGGTGAAAATATCAAAGAAAATATCCCTGTATAATTCGTTGCCGAGGTCAACCGCCGCGACCTTGTTATTATACTTATCCGCATAGGTGCTGTCCGTAGTAACAAAGGTATAACTTATATTGTTTTCGCGGTTTTTCATCTTCTGCTGGAAGTACTGAATCATACTCGCATAATCGCCGGTATTACCGTCGGCAAAAACGTATGAGGGCATAGTGAAAGAAGCCGTAATAAGCATTACAGCCATAAGAAGCGATATGATTCTCTTATAAATTTTCACCGCGTGTACCTCATAAAAAATTATAGACTATCACATATATTATACAATTAAGTTAGAAAATTGTCAATTTAAAAAGTAAAGCCCGAAAGCTGACTTTCGGGCTTAATCCTATTCAAAATCAATCTTAGTTACTTCCTTTTCAAAACCTTCTTCGTCGGAAAGCCTGTGGCTTACGGCAGGTTCGTCATATTCAAGGAAATCGGTAACAACCTTTTTGTTGAATTCGCGTTCTTTTTCCGCTTTAATATTCTTCTTTCTGAAATAGTTATAATTCACAAGAAGCACTATAAGTCCGACTGCTATAAGCGCGGCGCCGATATAGAGATTTTTATTAATAACGTCGGCAACGCTTTGCTGAATAGCTTTGTTATACGGCTCAAATTCAAGGAAGGTATGCTTTTCAATATACTGCATTTTCTGGGTAAGATAGGTACCCGCAACGAGAATATATCCCGCCAACGTAATTCCCATGCCGAAATAACTGTACTTTCTGTGACGGCCTTTATTGATAAGCTCAAGAAAAACTATTGAAATTATAAGAATTCCCGCAGAACCTATAACCGCGTAAACGAAAAAGTTTTGCTGAATCGCATTAAAAACGGAAACTTCGGCGGTTCCGTTAACGTTAAGCGTCTTGCATGCGGTAGCAACCGCGAGCGATGCAAAACGGCTGACCTCATTACTTTTAAGCGTCTTTCCGCCGTTTTTACTTTTATCCGATATTGACGCGCTGTAAATATTATAAAGGTCTGTGTTTTCCGAGAAATCAGTTGCGTAGCAATATCTGAGGTCCTTTGTAACCTCGTCTGAAATAACGCTGAAATTTTCGTCGTTAACAGCTCCCGTAAAGGCGGTCTTTTTAAGCCCCGTAACCTTGGCAAGAGATTTAACCTCGCTGTCAATTTCAGCTATAATTTCCGTTTTATTTCTGTCTATTCTTTCTTTAATAAATTCTTCGCTGCTGAAATAGCCTACAAAAAGCGAACTCAGAATAAGCGAAACAGCAGAAAACGCAAGAAGAACAGAAAAGAAGTTGCACGAAAATCTTTTAAGAAAATATACAATCATGTTTTAAGCCTTCCCTGCAATATATAAAGTGTAGAAGAACGAGCCTCCGAGATTTGAAAAATCATTGAACGGTACGGCAAGAACAAGCCTTCCGTCGCCGAGATAATTATTTATCTCTTTTTTTGTAACACCTACTGCTTTGTTCTGGATTTTATAGGTGTATGTATCTCTTGAATAAAATTCAAGTTCAATTTTATCGCCTTTTTCGGAATTATAGAATTTACCGAACTGATTGTTAATATCGTTACCGATAATCAATACCGAGCCGCCGTTCCACGGTTCCGAAGAGCCGCTTTCAACATATACGCCGTTATCGTTTTCGGAAAGATATAAAACAGCCGTATTGCCGAGGTCGATATTGTCGCACCTTATTGTGCCCACGTAGTCGCCGGCTTTAAGCTGAGAAAAACTGTTGTATTCCTTAACGCTGTACTGAGATAAATCAATTCTCTCATTAACCGAGGTCGGCCTCGCCTGACCCTCGTTTACATATTTCGGTATAGCCATATATAAAGCGCCTATTACTATAGCCGTAACAATTACGGGAACAATAATAGCTCTTTTAAAGAAATTAAACAGTAGTGATGCCATAGTTTCACCATCCATTTATACATTTTTACACAGATTGCTAATATTATATACTATAAGCATTAAATTATCAAGTAGTATTTTTTTAAGTTTAAAATCTTCTTATTTGTAATAAAATTATGAGCGTTAATCATATACTTAACAGGTGATGAAAATGCTCTCCTGGCTCCTCTCTCTTATAGGTACAAATCTGCTTTTACTTATACTCCATATTCAGAAT
>CAJOER010000041.1:7546-10401 GCA_905233805.1 uncultured Eubacterium sp.
GAAGGAGGAAAAGGAATACCTTGAAAAGAAGGAACAGGGCGACAAAAACGCAAGGGCGGTTCTTATTGAAAGGAACCTCCGCCTCGTTTCCCACATAGTAAAGAAATACTACTCAAAAGCCGACTGTCAGGACGACTTAATCTCAATCGGCACGATAGGGCTTATAAAAGCGGTGGATTCCTTCGACTCTTCAAAAGGAATAAGGCTTGCAACCTACGCTTCAAGGTGCATAGAAAATGAAATTCTTATGTATTTCCGTTCAATCAAAAAGCAGAGTTCGGACGTTTTCCTCGGCGACACTATCGAATACGACCGCGACGGCAATCCCCTTACTATTGAGGACACGCTCAAAGCGGATATTGACCTTGCCGAAGACCTTGAAACAAAGATACGTTGGAGCAAGGTAAAAGAATACATTGACAATATGGAAGATGAGCGAGCAAGGGAAATCATCATTTTAAGATATGGGCTGAACAATAAAAAACCTCTCACTCAAAGAGAGGTTGCTGACAGGCTGAACATAAGCCGCTCCTACGTTTCACGCATAGAAAAGAAAACGCTCGGCGAAATAAGAAAGAGCATAAAATAAAGCCCCGAAAAGGGGCTTTTATTATTGCTGGCTCATAATTGAAAATGCACTGAAAACTGCCATTGCTATTGAAATAATAAGACCTATTGTTGCAAGGGTTTTCGCTTTTTTTGCATCGTCAATAAGCTGCTGGTCGCCGGTCATATTGCCGTAATCAAGCGCTTTATTCGCCTTGCTTAATCCCATACCGCCGCAAATCCACGATACGAGCGGAATAAAAAATGCAAAAACGATAGCAACAATTCCGTTTGACTTAGCCTTTGCGGCAAGATTATAAGCCTCCGCCTGCTCTACGGGCTGCTGATAGAAGCCCTGAGTGTTCGCCTGCTGAGGAGCATAAGGCGGCTGCTGTGCGCCGTAAGGCTGATAGGTTACCTCAGGCTGGGGCTGCTGTGCGCCGTAGGGCTGATAAGTTGCATCGGGCTGAGGCTGAGTTCCGTAAGGCTGATACTGAGGCTGAGCGGGCTGCTGATACGGGGGCTGTTCGGGCTGAGGCGGCTGATACGCCGGGACAACCTGCTCAACAATTTCGCTTCCGCAATTCATACAGAACCTTGTTCCTTCGGGCATTTCGCTTCCGCATTTTTTACAGTAAATCATAATTGTTCTCCTTATTCATTTTGATATGGCTTTATTATAGCATTAAAACGCCGTTAATTCAACAAAATTCTACTCAATTCCGAGTACTTTATAGCCTTTATCCTCAACTGCTTTCTTTAATGCCGAATCATCAACTCCGCCCGAAAGCGTTACCA
This sequence comes from uncultured Eubacterium sp., assembly GCA_905233805.1. Taxonomy (GTDB): domain Bacteria; phylum Bacillota; class Clostridia; order Oscillospirales; family Acutalibacteraceae; genus Eubacterium_R. The sequence continues at coordinate 8,891 of CAJOER010000041.1, forward strand.
CCGCGTTTTTGCCCTCGTGGCTTGCGTGTGCGTTTTCAACTCCGTCAAGAGCTTCAAGCGCGCTTTTTACCGCCGCTTCGCAGTGGGGGCACATCATACCCTCAATTCTTATAATCTTCGTCATATACTCGTTCTCCTTTTTATTATTGTATTCCTCATCCCATTCAATAAGAACGGGTTTTACCCTTTTATCGTGCTTTGCACTGTCAAGCTTTATGAGATTGAGCCTGAGCGCGTTTGTTACCACGCAGAAGGAGGAAAGGCTCATAGCAGCCGCGCCGAATACGGGGCTGAGAACCCAGCCCGTAATAACGGCGAATACTCCCGCTGCAAGCGGTATTCCGATAATATTATAAATGAACGCCCAGAAAAGATTTTCGTGAATATTTTTAAGGGTTGCGCGGGAAAGCCGTACCGCCGAAACAACGTCGCCGAGTTTTCCGTTCATAAGTACAACGTCGGCAGCGTCGGCGGCAATATCCGCGCCCGTATTAACCGCAATTCCTATGTCCGCCCTCGTAAGCGCGGGGGCGTCGTTAATTCCGTCGCCGACCATAGCGACCTTGCCGTATTTCTGAAGGAGGCGCACGGTTTCTTCCTTCTCGTTCGGAAGCACCTCGGAAATAACCTTGTCAACTCCCGCCTGCCTGCCGATTGCGGCGGCGGTTTTTTCATTATCGCCGGTCAGCATAATGACCGTAATTCCCATATTTTTAAGCTGCGATACCGCCTCGGCGGCGTCCTCTTTTATCGCGTCCGCAACGGCAATAATTCCAAGCAATTTTCCGTCCTCTGCAAAGAGAAGAGGCGTTTTTCCCTCCTCTGCAAGGCGCTGAATTTCGCCGTTTAACTCTTCGAGAATTTCCGTTTTGGATTTTATAAACTTAAAGCTTCCGCCGAGGATTTCACGCCCGTTTACAACGGCGCTGACTCCGTTTCCCGAAAGTGCCTTGAAGCCCTCGCTTTCAAGCGGCGCTATACCCTTTTCTTCGGCGTATTCCGTTATTGCGAAAGCAAGCGGATGCTCGCTTTTCACTTCAAGCGAATACGCCTTGACAAGAAGCTCGTTTTCCTCGCAGGAATAAGGAATAATATCCGTTACAACGGGCTTCCCCTCGGTTACGGTGCCCGTCTTGTCAAGCGCGATAATCCGAACCCTTCCCGTCTCTTCAAGAGAGGCGGCGGTTTTATAAAGTATTCCGTTTTTTGCGCCTATTCCGCTGCCGACCATAATCGCAACTGGGGTTGCAAGGCCGAGCGCACAGGGGCAGGAAATTACAAGAACTGTAATTCCCCTTGAAAGCGCGTAGCCGAATTCGTGACCGAAAATCAAAGTAATAATAAAGGTTAAGACGGCTATTCCCATAACCGCGGGGACAAACACACCCGAAACCTTGTCGGCAATTTTTGCAATCGGCGCCTTAGTTGCCGCAGCGTCGCTCACGGCTTTAATAATACGGCTGATAGTCGTATCCTCCCCGACTCTTTCAGCCCTGCATTTTATATAGCCC
>CAJOER010000042.1 GCA_905233805.1 uncultured Eubacterium sp.
GAGGAACACGAAAAACGATAAGCCCTACCGTTAAAGGGGCGACGATATTGAAGTAATAATATCCGACATTATGCGCCAGATAGGCGTTCCCGCCCATATCAAGGGCTATCAGTATCTCCGCACTTCAATCACCCTTTGTATCACTAATCCCGAAATGCTCGGTTCCGTTACAAAGATTCTTTATCCCACGGTAGCAAAGCAGTATTCAACTACCGCAAGCCGTGTCGAGCGCGCAATACGACACGCGATTGAGGTTGCGTGGGACAGAGGCGATGTCGACGTGCTTTCGTCGTTCTTCGGCTACACGATAGATTCGGACAGGGGCAAACCCACAAACTCGGAATTTATTGCTATGATTTCCGACAAAATCCGCCTTCTTCTTAAAACAGGATAAAAAATAACGGAGTGAAAACGTGTTTTCACTCCGTTATTTTTTTACCGCAAATACAAGCCAGCCGTTATTTTCCCTGCGTTCAACAACTTTAAAGCCGTTTTTCTCAAAGGATTTAAGCACGTCGTCCTCCCTCGGTTCAATAATTCCGCCGGTAATGTAAATTCCGCCGTCCTCCAGGAAAGCGCCGACCTGTTCGTTAAATCTTATTATTATATCGGCAACTATATTTGCAACTATTAAATTATACTTCCCGCTGACTTTTTCGGAAAGGTCGCCCTGAACGAAACGGATTCTGCCGTCGCCGAAGCCGTTTTCTTTTGCGTTTTGCACCGCGGTTTTAACGGCGAGCGAATCAATATCAACTCCCGTCGCGCTTTTTGCGCCGAGAAGAAGAGAGGCAATTGAAAGAATGCCGCTTCCGCATCCGATATCGAGTACCGTGCTCTCCTCCTGAACGTAATCCTCAAGCGTTTCAAGACAGAGCTTCGTGGTCGGGTGAGAGCCGGTGCCGAAAGCAAGACCCGGTTCAATATTAAGGACCTTTCTGTCCCCTGCGTCGAACTCATTTTCCCAAAGCGGACGTATAAGCAGTTTTTTGCCTATCGGCATAGGATGAAAGTACTGTTTCCAGTTGTTCTGCCAGTCCTCAACGCGGCAGTCCGAAATACGAATATCGTACTCTATACCGCACGAATCAAGCCTTTCCTTTATAAACGAAACCGCCTCAAGCGGATTTTCGTCGGGATTAAAATACACGTGGATTACCGCTTTGCTCCTGTCCTTTTTGAGCAGTTCCTCGTCGATTAAATCAATATGCGCTATTTCAAGCGTTTCCTCAACAAGGGAGGAATAATCCTCAATATAAATACCGTAAGGTACGGTCATATTAGCTATTGAGCCGGCAGTTTCAACGTCCTTCGGGTCAATTATTACCGATATGTCGCTCCATCTGTCCTGTGAAACGTCATTAGTCATTCCCATTATCTTTCTCCTCGGCAAAATTAACCGTGTGCTTCGTTGACGAAAGTCCGTGATTATAGAGTTTTCTGTTATCAAGCGCCCACTGTCTTTCCGTAAATCCGCCCGCGTCGATTTTATCCGTAGCCGTATTTACCTCCCAGATTGTAGCGTCAAGATTATCGAGCATTGAAAGCACGACCGCTTCAAGGAACATCGGGCGGACCGCCGCGCCGAATTCGGGCACGCCGTGGTGGGAAATAATCATATGTTCAAGAAGAGTAATTTCCTCGCCTTCGATTCCGAGTTCCTTCGCCGCCTGTTCAACGTACATAGCGCCTTTTACAAGGTGGCCGATAAGCTCGCCCTCGGTTGAATAGCCCTTTGCAAGCCCCGTATCGCCGAGTTCAAGCTCCCACGTTTTTGCAACGTCGTGAAGAATCACGCCCGAAAGCAAGAGTTCCCTGTTTATATTCGGATAGATTTTGCAGATTTCCTCCGCCATTCTCATTATGCTCACGGTGTGGTACATAAGTCCGCCGACGAGAGCGTGGTGAAGTCTGAGCGCCGCGGGACAAAGAATCATTTTATCCTTCTTTTCGTCTATTATTTTAAGAACGACGGCTTTGAGCTTTTCATTTTCAAAGCCCTCGACCTTGCCTCTCATTATTTCAAAGAGCTGCTCTCCGCCGATTTCGGATACGGGAACAAGGTCGGAAAGGCTGTACTCGTCGCTGTCCTTTGCAGGTCTTATCTGAGAAATGCGGAACTGCTCTTTTCCGTTATACTGTTCGATATTTCCCCTGACTTTGACTACCATATCCTGTTCAAAAACTCCGTTCCCGCTGAAATCCCAGAGCTTTGCGCTCATTTCGCCGTCCTTGTCGGCAATAATCAAATCAAGGTATGACGAGCCGTTTCTCGTCTTTTTTTCTTCGCATTTTTTGAGGATAACAAATCCGTCAAGCATTCCGTTTGATAACTCGGTAAAATTCATAATGTCTCTCCGTTCAGTTTGTAAAGTAATTCATATAGTTAACGTCATACGTCATTGAAAACGTACCGTCTTTGCCGACAATAATATAATCGTTAAAATTAAGTTCGAGGTGTTTCATAGCCCTGCTCAGTTTTATTACGCTGTCAACGTCGTCATCGCCCGGCTTATAACTCCTTTCGGGCTTTACCCTTATAAGCACGAGGGCAGCCGCCTTATTAATCAGCGCGTATTCTATTATTTTAAGAGGTTCTATATTCAGCCTGCCGTCAGCAACCGTGCAGAAGCTGTTGCAGCATATAACCTCGCTTGAATTGTTAAGGCACATAACAAGAAGTTCGTCTTTGTTAAAACCGCTGAGCCTGTTTTCAACGTATTCCTTTGCGCTTGCATAGCTGTTGATTATATCGGCAGTATTTTTGCCGGTTTTATACAGGTGCTTCGGTATGTCGCCGAAAAGCTTAATCAGCCACGCTGCGTTCTCACCTATTCCGTCAATAGCGCAAAGCGTACCGTAATCCGCTTCAAACACCTTTTCAAAATCGCCGCCGAAGTGATTAAGAAGCCCGTAGGCGGTTTCCTTAACGTCTTTTCTCGGTATTGCATATGTAAGAATCAGTTCAAGCATATTGTGATACTGCATACCCGCCGCACCGTTTTTTATATAAGCGTCGCGAATCCTCTGTCTGTGACCTTCCCTCGACAGTTCCTTTGACATCGTTAAATCTCCCTGCTCAGATAAAACAAATTGCGCATTCGTCGTCGTTTTTCATTGAAAGGCTTTCGCCTTTGCCGACAATTATATGGTCCTTCATTTCTACTCCCGCGCTGACAAGCGAGGCGTAAAGCGCCTTAGTGAAAATAATATCGGCGCTTGACGGACGGGACGTTCCCATAGGATGGTTGTGCGCAATTATTACCGAAGACGCCGAATCGTTTATTATGCATTTTATTATTTTTACAAACTCAACGCCCGTAACGTTAACCGTTCCCTCGGCAACCTCGGTACAGCTTATTATTCCGTTTTCCTCATTAAGAGTAATAACGATTATTCTCTCGTACACAAGTCCGCCGAGCATATTTTCGCAATACCTTATCGCCTCGTCGGTGCTTTTAATATATTTTACGTCTTTATTACGGCTCTGTCTCACGGCAACGGCGCTGTCATATACAAGATGAAAAAGCGCGGCGGAATTCCTGCTTATTCCCTCAACCTTGCAAAGCTCGTTGATATCTGCCGCAAAAACTCTCCCGAGATTTCCGCCGAAATAATCAAGCAGCCTTTCCGCTGTACTTTTAACCTCATCTTTTTTAACGGCATAAAAAAGAAAAAGCTCAAGAATTTCAAGGTCTGTCATAGAGTCAATGCCTGTTTCAAGGTATTTTCTTCTCAGCTTCGACCTGTACTCCTCTCCTGAGTTTTTCCTTTCCATTTTATACCCTCATTTACAATAAATTCCGAAACAAATTATACCAAAAACAGCCCGAAAACGCAATACCTATAAAAAATAATTATTCGTATTCCACCGTGGCGGGGGGTTTGCTCGTGATGTCGTAGACTACGCGGTTAATCATCGGACATTCGTTGGTTATGCGGTTTGACACCTTGGCGAGGATATCATAGGGTATTCTCGCCCAGTCGGCAGTCATAAAGTCGTCGGTAGTGACGGCTCTTATTACCACGAGGTTCTCATAGGTTCTGTGGTCGCCCATAACGCCCACCGTCTTTACGCCGGGGAGCACGCAGAAAAACTGCGCGAGGTTTCTCTCGTACCCGTTTTTACTCATTTCGTCCCTCAAAACCGCGTCGGCGTTCTGAAGAATTTCAATCTTCTCAGCAGTGATTTCGCCGATAATACGGACTCCGAGGCCGGGACCGGGGAACGGCTGACGCCATACGAGCTCTCTCGGAATTCCGAGCCTTTCGCCCACGCGCCTTACCTCGTCTTTGAAGAGGTCCGCAAGCGGCTCGATTATCCCCTCAAACTCAACGTCGTCGGGCGTTTTTACGCGGTTGTGGTGTGTCTTGATTACGTCTGCGTCGCCCTTGCCGGATTCTATGCAGTCGGGGTAAATTGTACCCTGAGCAAAAAAGCCCTTATCGCTCTGCTTTCTTATCTCATCCCAGAAAACGTTGAAAAATTCCGTGCCGATAATGCGCCTTTTCTCTTCCGGGTCGGTTACGCCTTTGAGCGCCGAAAGGAAATGCTCACCGCAGTTCACTCTTATAAAGTTCATATCAAACATTGACGTAAAGGTCTTTTCAACGAAGTCGCCCTCGTCCTTTCTCATAAGCCCCTGGTCAACGAAAACGCAGGTCAGCTGCCTGCCAACCGCACGCGAAAGGAGCGCCGCTGCAACCGAGGAGTCAACGCCGCCCGAAAGACCGAGAATAACATTTTTATTCCCAATCTGCTCGCGGAGCTTTGCAACCGTGTTTTCGATAAAGTTATCCATTATCCAGTCGCCCTTGCAGCAGCAGATATTGTAAAGGAAGTTGTAAAGCACCTGATGTCCGTACTCCGAGTGGGTAACCTCGGGGTGGAACTGAACGGCGTAAATGCCTTTTTTTACGTTTTGCATAGCGGCACAGGGACAGTCGGGCGTAGTGCCGATAACCTCATATCCCTCGGGTGCTTTTGCAATATAATCCGTGTGGCTCATCCATACCACCGACTTTTCGGGAACGTTCTCAAAAAGCGGGGATTTTTTCGCCGTAAGTTCAATTTTTCCGTATTCGGATACGGGCGCGGTCTTAACCTCGCCGCCCGCCATCCAAGCCGTGAGCTGACAGCCGTAGCATATGCCCAGAACGGGGACGCCCATATCGAGAATATCCTTAGAATAATGGGGCGAACTCATATCAAAAACGGAATTCGGGCCGCCCGTAAAGATTATTCCTTTATATTTGTTGTTCCTTATAACCTCAATAGGCGTAGTGTAAGGCAGGATTTCCGCATAAACCCTGTTATCTCTTACGCGGCGGGCGATTAACTGATTATACTGTCCGCCGAAATCAAGTACCAAAATCTTTTCCATAAGTATCCTCCGTATATTTTATATATTATAAACGTATTTTAATACGATTTCAATATTAAAGATTGACATAATCTGCCCTTGAATACTATAATATATTTGTAAAGAAAGGAGATAACGCTATGAAAATCTGTCCTAACTGTAAAATGCAGCTTGACGACTCCGCGTCCTTTTGCAATTACTGCGGAGCGCCGCTTGATTATCAGAACCCGCCGCAGCCTCAGCCGCAGGCGCAGCAGTTCAATTATCCGCCCGCTTATCAGCAGGCGTTCAGCCCTTACGCTGCAGAGCTGAAAAACGAGATATCAAACGTAAAGACTCTCGGCATAATTTCGCTTATTTTCATTATATTTAATATGTTGGTAAGCCTTATATGCTCAATTATAGGTATTGTAAAGGGCAACAACGCAATCAAAAAGGCGGAAAGCTTAGGCGAATTTCAGCTTGTAAAGGAAGCCGAAGAGGCGAAAAAGCTCAGTAAAATCGCGCTCATCATCTCTATCGTGCTTACAATTATTGCAATAATAGTCGTAACAGCGATAGTAGCCCTCGGCGTTTATTCAACCACACGCGGCAGCGGCATAAGCGGCATACCCGATATCAACGACTTTTCGGGATTTTAAGTAAAATTAAAAGGCTTACGGTTTTCCGTAAGCCTTATTTTTTTAGTATTTAACGGGTGTTGAAGAGAGATATTTATTTACCATAAGCGCTACTTTAAATACGATAGCGTCGTCGAATTCTCTCAAGTCAAGTCCCGTCAGCTTCTTGATTTTTTCAAGACGGTAAACAAGAGTATTTCTGTGAACGAAAAGCTTTCTTGAAGTTTCGGAAACGTTGAGGTTGTTCTCAAAGAATTTCTGAATAGTGAAAAGCGTTTCGGAATCAAGCGAGTCAATCGAGCCCTTCTTGAACACCTCTTTAAGGAACATATCGCAAAGCGTCGTCGGAAGCTGATAGATAAGCCTTGCAATACCGAGGTTTTCGTAGCTGATAATCGACTTTTCGTTATCGAATACCTTTGCAACCTCGAGGGCAACCTGTGCCTCTTTAAAGGATTTTGCAAGCTCCTTAATGCCCGTAACGCATATGCCGATACCTACTATCGCGCTGCAATAAAATTCGGTTGAAAGCGTGTCACAGATTGACTGCGCAAGTTTTTCCAAATCCTTGGTATCGATATTCGGCCTTACTTCCTTGATAAGCGCAATATCCGTCTCGTTAATATTGATAACGAAGTCCTTCGACTTATCGGGGAAGAAGTTCTGAACTATATCAAATACCGAAATTTCGACGGGCTTTGTAACTCTGATAAGGAATACAACGCGCGACGCGTCATTATTAAAATGAAGTTCCCTTGACTTGATATAAATATCTCCGGGGAGAATATTGTCAAGAATTACGTTCTTTACGAAATTTGAACGGTCAAATTTTTCGTCGTTGCTCTTTTTTATCTGTTCAAGAGAAATTGCGATAAGCCCAGCATAGTGACGGCTTGTTTCGTCCGTACCCTCAACGAAAACGGCGTATTCGGGATGAACGTTATCGCCGAAAGCCTTATAGGTTGAAGAGTCAACGCAGATAAGCGGACCGTTGAACACGCCTGCCGCGATAACACCCTTTCTTACCTCGCCTATCATACCGAGCTCGCTGGACGCGATAATGTTTCCGCCCTCGTCAACAACGCCGATAACGCGGTCTATCGCCTCTCTCATCTGATTTATAATACCCTGAAATAATCTGTTTGGCATATAATCGACCTCCGTAAGGGATTCATACATCTTATAATTATGCACAAAAAAACATTAAGTCGTTTGTATATATTATACAAGAGACTTAATGCTTTTGCAACCTTTTTCACAAAAAAATATTCAAGAAATTGTAGAAAATGACCAAAGTGAATAAATAATACAATATGTTGTGTATCAGCTTTTAAGCAGTAACAATTCTTCCTGAGTTATATACCTCGCCTCGCCCGGGGCAAGATTTCCGTCAATAGACAAACCGCCTATTTTTATTCTATTAAGTTCAAGAACGGTTATCCCGTATTTTTTAAACATACGCTTAATCTGGTGGTAAATCCCCTGAGAAATTACAAT
>CAJOER010000043.1 GCA_905233805.1 uncultured Eubacterium sp.
TGACAGAATAAGGCAAAGCGCCTTTTTCATATTTATCATCCTTTTTATTTAACGCGGATTTTCCTTGTCTTAGACCACTTCTGGGAATAAACCTTGTGGCCCTTAACAACCTTATAAGACCTGATTCTTACATAGTAGGTCTTTTTGCTCTTAAGCTTCTTTACGGTCTTTTTACAGCTTTTAACGGTTTTTGATTTACTCTTTTTGAATTTCTTTGAATATGAATACTGAAGCTGATATTTCTTTGCGCCCCTGGCTTTCTTCCACTTGGCGGTAAACTTTTTCTTACCTGGGGTAACCTTGAAAGAAGCAGGTACTGCGGGCGCATTAAAGGTTTTAATATCCTTTTCGTATCCGCAGGTTTTACAAACCTTGCCGTACTCGCCGAATTCTTCGCGTACTGCAGGGGTGAAGTAATCCTTAAATCTGTGCTTATGAGTTGTAACTACAACCGGACAGGTGAATTTACTTATATTATTCACAAGGGTGTATGCGTGAATATAGTATTCCTTATCCTTGGAAAACTTATATACAAAATATGAGTAATCAGATTTTGTATATTCCCCGAGTTCTTCAATGTAACCGTTGTTTTTTACATCTTTAAGGCTCTTATATGCACGGGTGTAAAAATTATACACCTTGCCCTTTTTAGTGTTTTTAAAGCTTAACTGATAAACTCCGCTTTCAGCCGGCTTGAATTTCAGCCAGCACTCGGGAGTTTCCGGGTCGTCGTCACATTTGAATTTAACGTCCGAAGTCTCTCCGAAAACAAGATTAACGGCCTCATCGGCGCCGGCAAACACGTTGAGCGAGGGCGCCGAAAATGCAGTTAATACCATTGAAACGGAAAGTAATATGCTGATAATTCTTTTCATTTTAACTGATTTGCTTATTTAACCTTTACTTTTTTAGCCGCACACCAGGAAGAATAAACCTTATGGCTGCCTACTTTTTTATACGTTCTCATTTTAACGTAATAAGTTGTCTTGCTTTTTACGTTTTTGATTGTCTTTTTAAGTGTTTTTACGTCCTTAATGTTTACCGTTTTGGTAGTTTTCTTTGTGAACTTCTTGGAAGTTGAATATTTAATCTGATAGCCTTTTGCGTCGTAGGGCTTCTTCCATTTTGCGGTGAACTTCTTCTTTCCTGCAACAAGCGTTAAACCTGTAGGAACAGAAGGATTTTCAAAACCGTCTATTTCTTCTTTACCGCAGATTGCGCACTCTTTACCGTATTCGCCGCAGTCGCCGCCCGAAGGAAGAGTGAACACTTCTCTGTATACGTGGTAATGCTGAGAAATTGTAACGTCCATTTTAATCTCGTCAACACCGCTCTTGGTATAAACGACATCGTGGATATAATACGTTACGTCCTTCTTTAAATTGTAAGTGTCAACATAACAGTAATCGTTACCGCTGTCGGTAATTTTATACGTGTTATAGTTTACAAACTGAAGCTTGTTCTTGTCGGCAAGCGCATCCGCTTCGGATTCGTAAACAGAAACGTTTCCGCCCATTGTATACTTGTTTGTAATGTTTTTAGTAACAATCTCATAGAGAGCGTCTTTTGTCGGGGTGAAAGTGAACCAGCAACACGGGGCGGAATCACCCTCATGTTTTACAAAATTGTAAGTTACGGATGAAATGGCGTTAGCAGTGCTCGTCGAATCACCGGTAGCATAAGAGCTGAAAGACGTCATAGATACCGCAGTAATTAACATAACCGCAGCGCACATTAAACTGATAATTCTTTTCATTTTGATTTCTCCTTTCATTAATAAGTACTTAAAAGCACCAAAAACCAACAAATAATCAGAATATAAATTTTCTGAATACTTTTTTACCTTTTTTAATTACTACGCCCTCTTTGAGGTCGTCTTTTTCAAGAGAGGTCCAAACGTCGCTTATCTTTTTATCGTTAACGGAAACGCCGCCCTGCTGGATAAGACGTCTTCCCTCTCCGTTTGACTTAATCATTTCGCCTTTGAGCATAAGAGCAAGAACGGTGATTTTTCCGTCCTCGCCAAAGTCGCCGTCAGTTACTTCGGTAGTGGGCATATTGCTGTCGTCTGCACCGCCTGCGAAGAGTGCTCTTGCAGTATCCTGCGCCTTTTTAGCCTCTTCTTCGCCGTGTACGAGTTTTGTAAGTTCATATGCAAGGATTTCCTTGGCGGTATTGAGCTGGCTGCCCTCCCACGAATCCATTTTTCTTATTTCTTCCATAGGAAGGAAGGTAAGCATTCTTATGCATTTAAGAACGTCTGCGTCCTCGACGTTGCGCCAGTACTGATAGAAATCGTAGGGCGAGGTCTTTTCGGCGTCAAGCCATACGGCGTTGCCCGCGGTCTTGCCCATTTTTCTTCCCTGCGAGTCGGTGAGAAGAGTAATCGTCATAGCATGAGCGTCTTTGCCGAGTTTTTTTCTTATAAGCTCCGTTCCGCCGAGCATATTGCTCCACTGGTCATCGCCGCCGAACTGCATATTGCAGCCGTAATGCTGGAAAAGATAATAGAAATCGTAGGACTGCATAATCATATAGTTAAACTCAAAGAATGAAAGTCCCTTTTCCATTCTCTGCTTATAACACTCCGCACGGAGCATATTATTAACCGAGAAGCAGGTTCCGACTTCCCTTAAAAGTTCAACGTAGTTGAGGTCAAGAAGCCAGTCGGCGTTATTTACCATCATAGCCTTGCCCTCGCCGAATTCGATGAAGCGTTCCATCTGCTTTCTGAAACATTCGGCGTTATGGTCGATATCCTCACGCGTAAGCATTTTTCTCATATCGGTTCTGCCCGACGGGTCGCCTATCATAGTGGTTCCGCCGCCGATAAGAGCTATAGGCTGGTTGCCCGCCTCCTGAAGTCTTTTCATAAGCGTAAGCGCCATAAAATGACCTGCGGTAAGGCTGTCGGCAGTACAGTCAAAGCCGATATAGAATTTAGCTTTGCCCGCATTTACCATATTTCTTATTTCTTCTTCGTTAGTTACCTGAGCGATTAAACCTCGCTCTATGAGTTCTTCATATACACCCATATATTCTTCCTCCGATTTATTCTTAATTACCTTTCAGCAGTTCTTCGGCTGATTTAAGTATTGTATCCGTGATTTCAAGGCCGCCCATAATTCTTGCAAGCTCTTCTTTCCTTCCCGCGTAGTCAAGTTCTTTAACCGAGGTAAAGGTTCTTCCCTGCTCAAATCTCTTACTGATAAGAAGATGAGAGTCGGCAAGAGAGGCAATCTGCGCCGAGTGAGTTACGCAGAGAACCTGAGTAAAGCCTGCAACGCGTTTGAGCGAATAGCCTATTTTTCTGCTTGCCTTGCCGCTTACTCCCGAATCAATTTCGTCAAAAATGAGAGTGGCAACGCTGTCCTTTGCGGCAACAACGTTTTTGATTGCAAGCATTATTCTTGAAAGCTCGCCGCCCGAAGCAATCTTTGAAAGAGGCTTCGGCGGTTCGCCTAAGTTTGTGGAAATCAGAAATTCTATTTTGTCAAATCCGGTTGAGGAGAGGTTTGCCTTCTGAAAATCCGTTACAAACTGGATTTTCGGCATATCAAGTTCCCTCAGTTCCGCACACACGGCGTCTTCAAGTTTCTTTGCTACTTTCTTTCTGCTTTCAGAAAGAGCTTCGGCAGCCTTGACGGTATTAGAAAAAGCGCGGTCGTATTCAACGTTCAGCTTTTCAATTTCTTCGTCCGAATTAATTATTGAAGAGCGTCTTGCCTTTGCGTTTTCAAGATAAGAAAGCATTTCGTCTTCGGTTTTGCCGTACTTATTTGAAAAGCGGTAGTACATATCGAGGCGTTCTTCGATTCTTTCAAGTTCGCTTTCGCTGTACTCTACGGCGTTAAGCTTAGCGGCTGCTAAATCTTTTACGCTCTGTGTACCGTCGATTAGTTCTTCAAGTTTTGAAAAAAGTCCTTTAAGTTCGCTGTCCACCGTTGAAACCGCTTCAATATCCCTTGCGCAGGTATTGAGCACGGTTTCAATTCCGCTGACTTCTTCGTCGCCCGAAAAAGCGGAAACGAGAGAATTCAGGGCGGATATAACGGTCTGGGAATTGAGCATAAGATTTCTTTTGCTTTTCAGCTCGTCCCACTCGCCCTCCTTAATATCGGCCTCTTCAAGCTCCTTAATCTCATAATCAAGAAGTTCAAGCTGTCTGTCCTTATCGTCGGCGTCCTTCGTGAGTTCTTTAAGGCGCCGTCTTATGGAAATCAGTTCTCTGAATTTTTCTCTGTAGCCGGAAAGCTCCCCGACTCCGAGCATATCTATGAATTTATAGTGATAATCGGGATTCAGCAGTTCCTGAGAATCGTGCTGACCGTGAATATTGACGAGAAGCGGACTCAGCTCCCTTACCATAGAAGCCGTGCAAACCGTACCGTTAATACGGCAGACTGACTTGCCCGAGGCAGAAATCTTACGGGAAATTATCAGAGTTTCGTCCTCTGTTTCAATTCCCATTTCGTCAAGTTTTGTTTTAACGTCGTCGCTCAGAGTATCAAAATATGCAGTAACGGACGCATTTTCGGCGCCGTGGCGCACCATTTCCTTTGAAGTGCGCTCGCCGAGGACAGCATTAATAGAGTCAACTATAATTGACTTACCTGCACCCGTTTCGCCGGTCAGAACATTAAGACCGCCCGAAAACTCTATATCCGCTTTTTCAATTACTGCAACGTTTTCAATATTCAGAGCTTTAAGCATTAAGCGTACTCCTCAGTCTGTCAGTAAAATCTTTTGCAATCTCTTCGGTTTTGCAAAGCATAAATATGGTATCGTCGCCCGCGATAGTTCCGAGAACGCCGTCGTTGCTCATTGAATCAATAGCGGCGCAGGCTGCGTTTGCCATACCCGAAAAGCACTTGATAACTACAATATTCATAGCGTAGTCAATATTGATTATTGACTCGTTGAAGATACCGCCGGCACGGTTTACAATCTGGTCGTTTCTCTTTTTGCCGGTTGAATAGATATATCTTCCCTTAGAGGATAAATCCTTAACAAGGCGAAGTTCTTTGATATCCCTTGAAATGGTAGCCTGAGTTACCTCAAAGCCGAATTCAATAAGCTTTTCCTGAAGTTCTTCCTGGGTTTCAATTTCGTATGTTGAAATCAGTTCAAGTATTTTTGCCTGTCTTCTTTTTTTCATCGGTTTCGCCTCTCTAAAATCTTAGTGTTTAATATTTCGTAGAAATTTTCGGGTTTAATCTTTATCAGTTTTGCTTTAAACTCCGATTTTGAAATGATTATCTTTGAGTTATTGTCGACGGGGATTGAATCGGCGCCGTCAATTGAAAGGAAAGACTGATTGCTCACGTCGTTCCCTACGAAGAGCACAAGCTCTTTATCGCTTGAAAATACTATGCTTCTGTTAACAAGCGAATGCGGACAAATCGGCGTTACGATAAAGCAGGAATTATCGGGGCTTACCACGGGACCGCCCGCCGCCATTGAATATGCCGTTGAACCCGTCGGAGTTGAAACTATCATACCGTCGGCCCTTGTATCAGTAACCTTTCGGTTTTCGCACATAACGGTAATATCAATAAGTCTTGCAAGGGTACCTCTTGAAATAACCGCGTCGTTAAGGCAGTGGTATTCGCCCACGGGCTTTCCTTCCTGCTCAAGCACTGCTTTTATCATCATTCTCTCTTCAACGATATAATTGCCGTTTACAAGCTCGCTGAGAAGTTCAAGCTCGTTTCTTTCAAGGCCGCTCATAAAGCCGAGCCGTCCGGCGTTGATACCGAGAGTCGGCTTACCCGCAAGGGAGGCGATTTTGGCAACGTTGAGCGTCGTTCCGTCCCCTCCTACGGCAATTACAATATCAGCCGAATCAAGTTCTCCTTCGTCTGAAGTAACTTCGGCGCCTAATGCGTTAAGCCTGTTTTCAATTTCAAGCGAAAGCTTTTCGTTACTTTCGTTTTCACTGTTTGGAAAAATAAGAAATTTCATTATTTATCAAGCTCCGTATGTGAATTATATACAAGCGTTTCAACGTCCGTATCAGCCGTATTTTCGGGCTTTTCGGATTTTCTTATATAGATTAGATATTCTATGTTTCCTTCGGGGCCTTTTACGGGAGAAAAGTCAAGTCCGAGCACATCAAAGCCGTTATCAAGGGCAAGAGAAACGACGTTTTCAACTACTTCCTTGTGAACGTTCAAATCCCTTACTACGCCCTTTTTGCCGACCTTTTCCTTCCCTGCTTCAAACTGCGGCTTAATAAGGCAGACCGCCTCGCCGTTTTCTTTAAGCAGAGTATTGAGAACGGGAAGAATAAGCTTTAATGAAATAAATGAAACGTCAACGGACGCAAAGTCAATTTTGTCAGGCACCTGTTCTTCCGTACAGTACCTGAAATTAGTGCGTTCAAGGTTAACTACTCTTTCATCCGTGCGCAGCTTCCACGCAAGCTGGCCGTAGCCGACGTCTATCGCGTACACCTTAGCCGCGCCGTTTTGGAGCATACAGTCGGTAAAACCTCCCGTTGAAGCGCCGACGTCCATACAGCATTTCCCTTCAAGGTTTATGGGAAACGACTTCATGGCTTTTTCAAGTTTAAGTCCGCCGCGGGATACGTATTTAAGGGTATTGCCCCTTACTTCTATTTTATCTTCGGGCTTAACCTCAAAGCCGGCTTTATCCGCTTTTTGGTTATTTACATATACCTGACCCGCCATAATTATTGCCTTCGCCTTCTCACGCGAGGGAGCGAAGCCCTGTTCAAATACGGCGACGTCAAGCCTGGTTTTCTTTGCCATCGGTATTTATCCTGTTAATTATCGAGTCTTTATCAAGACCGTATTTTTTAATCTGTGAGGGAACGGGCGCCTGCTTGACAAATTCGTTGTCAACGGCAATGTGAACAAATTCGGCTTTGACTGCGTTTTCTTCAAGCAGCTCGGCAAACGCTTCGCCGACACCGCCGTTTTTTATTCCCTCCTCAAAGAAAAGAATTCTCTTAGCATTTTTAAGATGCGATACTACTTCCTTATCAAGAGGCTTAATCCTGTTAAGCTTAATGACGTAAGTGTTTTCCGTTTCCTGCATAGCATTGTAGCAGTTGACAAACTCACGTCCGTATGATACAAGACAGGTTTCGTTTTCTTCGTTTCCGAAGACGTTGAAATCAAAATGAAAGAAGCAAAAGAAGCTGAAAAAGAAATTAATGAAAGTTCTAACGCATATAGTCCAGCAGCTCAAAGAGGATCTTTAATATTCTTTTTGTTTACTGAATTATATAAATTACATACCTTCTATAAATTCTCATTAGAATCATTTATTTTCGTTATTAGAAGAGCTGTAAAAGATGTTGCTAATAGATGGAAAATAAAACTTCATCCTGAAGAAAAGAATAAACAAGAAGAAGAAGAAAAAAAAGAGGGTGAACCACCCGCAGAAGAGAAAAAATAAACCTTTTTT